>JAPLCX010000043.1 GCA_026392035.1 Candidatus Auribacterota bacterium
CGGCCAGTTTTAACAGGTTTTCTTTCGTTGCTTCCGAATGCGTTAGATTTAATGTGGGATTTTTCATGCTTTAAGATTAGCACGAAAAGCCCACTATGTCACTTTATTTAAGACGTTTGTATTAGTAACAAGTAACGAGAAGCTGTTTTTGCTGTTTTAAAGTCCTCTGTGTCTCCGTGGTAAAAATATAAGGAGTATTGCTATGGTTAACCGGCAGAGCAAATTTACGGGCAGGGATGCGATCGATGAATTCCATAAGGCGTTCGTCATGCTTCGCGACGAGATTGGCCGGCTCATCGTGGGCCAGACCGAGATCGTTGAGCAGGTGCTCATCACGTTCTTTGCCCGCGGCCACGTGATCCTCGAGGGCGTCCCCGGCCTCGGGAAGACGCTGCTCGTGAAGTCTCTCAGCAAGGCGCTCGGCTTTGATTTCAAGCGCATTCAGTTTACCCCCGATCTCATGCCCGCCGATATCATCGGCACCCAGCTCGTCATGGAGGGTGAGCACGGCGTCAAGCGCTTCGAATTTTCCCCCGGCCCTATTTTCACCAACATCCTCCTCGCTGACGAAATCAACCGGGCGACGCCCAGGACCCAGTCGGCGCTCCTCGAGGCGATGGAGGAGCGGCAGGTGAGCGTGGCGGGAGTGACGAGGGCGCTTACGGAACCGTTTTTTGTCCTCGCGACGCAGAATCCCATTGAAATGGAGGGCACCTACCCCCTCCCCGAGGCACAGGTGGATCGTTTTTTCTTCAAGGTATTTATAGATTATCCAACCCCCTCCGAACTCAGAGAGATCCTCAAGCGCACGACTGCGGGGGGGGGCTATGAGGTCAAGCCGGCGTTCCCGGGGGAATCGGCCGCGGCTGAACTCAGGGAGATGCAGAAGCTCGTCCGCGAGGTCCTCATCTCCGCCGACATCGAGCGGTACATCATAGATATTGTTACGGCGACGCGGCCGGACAGGAGAAAGGCCTCGTCCAGCGACGCCCGCATGGTGGATAAATATGTGAGCTACGGCTCGAGCCCCCGCGGCGCCCAGGCGCTGGTGCTCGCCTCGAAGGTCGTCGCGCTCCTCGATGGGAGGGCGAACGTGAGCTACGAGGATGTTGACAGGGTGCTCTCTCCGGCGCTCAACCACAGGGTCATGCTCAACTTCGAGGCCGAGGCCGATAATGTTTCCGCCGATACAATCCTGCGCGAGGTGCGCGAGGAAGTGCGGAGGGCGCGCGAGATCGGCCGTGGGTCCGCATGAGTGCACGGTATGCTCACTAAGATATTCTCCCCCGAGTTCCTGAGGCGCCTTGAGGCCCTGTGCATCCAGAGCATCAAGGAGTTCCGCACGGTACGGAAGGGCGACCGCCTGGCCAAGATAAGCGGCACGAGCCTCGAGTTCGCGGACTACCGCAAGTACTTTCCCGGCGACGAGATCCGCCACATCGACTGGAATATCTACGGCCGGACAGAGCGGCTCTATCTGAAGACCTTCAAGGAGGACATTGACTTTTCCACCCACGTCCTCATCGACGCGAGCAAATCGATGCTCTACCCCGAGAGGGACGGGAAGTTCGAGTATGCCCGCAAGCTCGCGCTCGCCCTGAGCTACGTGGGGCTCTCCACCCACAGCAATGTGAAGGTCGCCGCATTCTCGGACCTTGAGACATCGGAGCAGTTGACCGACACCTCGTTCATCAACGGCCCACCGTTCTTCTCGAAGCGGAGCGGTATATTTTCGATCAGCGACTACCTCTTTGGCATCACTCCCGGCGGCGGCACGGATTTCGTTGGGTACCTCAACCGCTACACGAGCCTCACCAGGGGGCATCGCGGGGTCTTTGTCATCCTTTCCGATTTTCTCTTTGAGCCCGAGGCACGGCGGCGCGGGCTCAATCTGCTCCGCTATCTCAACTACGACGTGAAGGTGATTCAGGTGCTCGGCCCCGGGGAGATGGACCCGTTCCGCGGCATGTCTTCCGCGGAGGTGGTTGACGTGGAGACGAACGAGAAGAAGGTGATCTCCGTCACCCCCGGCGTCCGGAAGAAGTATGCGGCCGCGCTGGAGACCCACATGCGGGAACTGAGGGACTTCTGCAGGGCCAGCCGGATCATCTACGCGCTCGCGCTCACCGATAACGATTTTGAATCGTTTGTCCTGCGGGAGCTCCCCCGCATCGGGATCATCAAGTAGAGGTCAACTTTTTACCACGGAGAACACGGAGGGCACGGAGGGAAGAACACGGAGAGCAAAGAGAATATAGAGTGCTATTTTTTACAAGAGCATAAGAGTGAAAGGGAAGAGAACGAGCTCCTTGCCTTTTTGCTCATGGTGAAATGAAAAATATTTTTCTCCGTGCGCTCCGTGTAATCTCCGTGTCCTCTGTGGTGAAACAGTATGGGCTTAGCGAATCTTTCGGGACTCATCTATCTCCTCTCCGTTCCGGCGCTCGTCTACATTTACTATTTCAGCCGGAAAAAAAAGAGGGTGGAGATATCGAGCATCATACCCTGGCGGCTGCTCAGGGAGAGTGTGGTGAGGAGCAGCCTCTTCAGGGCGGACCTCCTCTTCTACCTCCAGCTCGCGCTGCTGCTGATCCTGGTGACCGCCGCGTGCAGGCCGTACTGGCGGAGCGCCGCACCGGAGGCGCAGGGGCGCCACGTCATCGTGATCATGGACCGCTCGGCGAGCATGCAGACACGAGAGGAGGGGGGGAGCCGGTGGGACCTCGCCCGCGATCGTGCGCTCAGGCTTGTCCGCGGGCTCGCGGATCATGACCGCGTCACGCTCATCGCCACGGGGGCGCGGGCAGAAACTCTCGCCTCCGCCGAGGGGAACCGGCCACGGCTTGAGGCGATCCTCCAGGGGCTCGCGCCGGCCGACACGCCTGATGCGATGGCCCCCGCGCTTCAACTGGCGCTCGGCCTGTTCGGCGAGCCGAGGGGAATGAAACAAGGGACTGCCCCGGAGCGGAGGGGAGAGACCGCGCTCCATATTTTTACTGACAGGAGCAGTGAATCGCTTGGCCTGGGAAAGCATCCTTCCGCGGGCAGTATCCATATCGAGCGCGTCGGTTCACCGAAGGAGAACGCGGGGATCACCTCGCTCTCCATCTACAGGAACCTCTTCTCCGCCCGTCCGCAGGTGTCAGCATACGTCACCGTGGAGAACCTTTCAGGGCAGCCGTTCTCCGGCTCGCTGCGGGCGCTCGTGAAGGGGAAGGAAATTGCCTCCCTCCCGATTGCGCTGGAACCGGGCTCCTCTCGCACCACTCAGGTTGGCGAACAACTCCCTGAGGGCGTGGTGGAGATCGTGCTCGATCCGGCGGATGCCCTCCGGATTGACAACAAGGCATATCTACTGCTGCCGGGGAGGCGGGCGGTGCGCATCGCCCTTTTCACGAGAGATGTGAAATGCGCGGAGCAGTTCCGCGGGCTCGCGTCAGCCATCCCCCGCCTCACGCTCGATGTGCTGAACCCTGCCGCCTACGGCACCGTTGACATGGCGCCCTACGCGGTCGCGATCTTTCACCGCTGCGAACCGGAGAAGGAACCCGGGGCCAATCTCCTTATGATCTGCCCGCCGACGAAGAGCAGGATCGTGCGCGTCGCGAATGATTGGGTTTCAGGAGTGAGCTTTCTCGATTGGGATGAGAGCCATCCTGTCGGAGAGAACCTCCGTGGCCTTCAGAATGTTCCTTTGAGCGGCTCACGCGTGGTTGATACCCCCCCCTGGGCGAAGCCTGTGGTGATCTCGGCGACGACCGCAGGAGATATACCGCTCGTGACGTGCGGTGACTACAAGGGGCGCAGGGCGGCGGTGGTGAGCTTTGATCTCTCGGAGATGGAACTGAAAAAAGAGAGCTCACTCCCCGCGCTTATTCTCCTTCTCAACGCGATCAAGTGGCTCAGCACGGATGAGCGCGACCAGATCAAGACCGGCGAGCCGTATGAGACACTGGTTCCCGAGGGCGGCCGGCGCAGTCCCGGGAGAGGCAAGTCCATGGATGATGGCATCAGGGCCACCGCCGGTTCCTGCACGGTGATCAATCCCCGTGGTGGGGAAGAATCAATCGGGGTTACGCCGGGAGAGCCGCTCGTGTTCGCCGGCACAGATTATGCCGGGTGCTACCTGCTCACGGGGAAGTCAGTCCAAAAAACTTTCGTGGCGAATTTATGCAGCCGGATGGAATCGGATCTGAGGTCAGATGAACAGGGGGAGGACAGGGTGACTGTCGCGGAGGTGGTCGCGGTGAGTGCCGCCCGTCAAGAACCTCCTGATCGGAGTGTGCTTTTCTTTTCACTCGCCGCGCTCCTCATACTCCTCGAGTGGATGATCTGGTCGGCGGGGACCGGGCGCGCCAAGGCGGCAACCGCGGCGGGGGATGCCACGGAGTAGCGGGTCGGATGAATCCGACCCCTACAATAAAGTGACACTTATTGTAGGGGCTTGATCCTTCGGCTTCGCTCAGGACAAGTTTTATCAAGCCCGCTTTGATGCGGGTTCGGTAAATCGAACCCCTGCAAGAAATCCTAGTTAGGCAAAATGATGGATATCATAGGCAATTTTATCCAGCTCGCAGCACGCCATGGCCTCGAGTTCACGCGCCCACACTATCTGCACTATCTCTGGCTGGTATTCGGCCTGTGGGGATTGGGTGCGATCGCCTGGAGGAAAACGAGGCCCTCGAGGCTCATCGCCGCGTTGTGTCTTCGGACGATGGTGTTCATCCTCATCATCCTGGCGCTGTCGGGTACGAGCATCACGCGCGAGGAAGAAAGACCGGCCGTCGTGCTCGCCGCCGTTGACGTCTCTGACAGCATGGGTGAACAGGGCAGGGCCTGGGCGATCGCGCGTGCGCGGAAGATCATCGAGGGCGCCGGGAGGGGGACAGAGAAGGGGGTCATCCTTTTTGCGCGCGGGAGCGAGATGAAACACCAGATCGCGAAGGAAATAGGCGGCGATTGGTTTGCCTATACTGTCGGGACCGACGCGACCGACATCTCTTCCGCGATCAGGGCTGCATCACTGGCATTTTCCGCCGCCGGGCCAAAACATCTGCTCATCTTCAGTGACGGCAATGAAAACATGGGAGACGCGCGCGCCACGGCGGCGCAGGCATCGCGAGACGGCGTCAGGATAGACTGTTTCTCTCCGTCCGCGAAAGAGGAGGCGCACGCATCGCTCGTGAAGCTCGACATGCCGGAGGAGGTCAACGTTTCTGAAAAGTTCACCTTGAGAATTATTGCGGAGAACAGCGGCGCGGAGGCGATCCCGCGCACCCTCACGCTCATGGATGGGGAAAAGATGATCAAGCAGTGGCAGGTGAGCCTGCAGCCGGGTACCAACGCTTTTGAGCTCCCCTACGACATTGTGTCTCCGGGAACGCACCGGCTTACCTCATCGCTCACCCCTGGTGAGGCGGGGCGGGGTGCCGTTGATGAGCAGTCCATTTCAATGCCGCTCCTTGTCGTTGACCGCCCGAAAGTGCTCTGCCTGAGCGGAACGGGGGAGGGCAGGGACTTCCTCGCTGAGGCGCTCTCACCCAGAGACATAGACGTGAAGGTCGGTGGCGCTGAGATCCTGCCCGAGAAGCTGGAAGAACTCCTCGCCTACGACTGCGTCGTGCTCTCCAATGTTCAACGCTCGTCATTGAGCGAACGCCAGATGAATATGCTTAAGACCTACGTGCGTGACCGCGGCGGCGGCTTTATCATGCTCGGCGGCCCGCGCAGTTTCGGACCCGGCGGGTACAAGGGGACGACGATCGAGGAGATTCTGCCGGTGAAGATAGAGCAGGAAACGCCCTTCGAGACGGACAAGATGGTCCGGCTCTGCACGATTCTCCTGATCGACAAGTCTGACAGCATGTCGCGGGGCTTCGGCGGCAAGCTTATGGCAGCCAGGCGCGCGGCAGAAGAGTTGGTGAAGCAGCTCAAGCCGAATGACAGGGTCGGCGTCATCGCGTTTGACACCGGCTCTGACGTGATGGTACCGCTTGAGCTTGTGGATAATAACAAAGACTATATCATAGACCGTATTCGCAGAATCCAGGGCGGTACAGGCACGCTGATCTCGAGGTCGCTCGAGGATGCGCTGAGGCAGATGACGGCAGTTGCCGGCAGGGTCAAACACGTGATACTGATCACTGACGGCGATACGAATGACATGAAGTCATACGATTACCGGAGCCTCATCAGTTCTTTTGGCCGGGAGGGTATCAGCGTTTCCACCGTGGGCATCGGCGGTGATGTAAACAGCGCATTCCTGCGCGCGGTCTCGATCGGAAGCGGGGGCGATTACTATTATGTCAAAGACGCATCCACGCTTCCCCTGATCGTGCTCGAGGACAACCGGAAGACTCTCCAGAAGTCCGGCTTTTCTGAAGAAGCGTTCATCCCCAAGATCGGCGAAAAGAGTGAGATGCTCAAGGGGATCAGCCAGGAGCAGATTCCGCGCCTGCTCGGCCATACCATTACCATGGCCAAGGACCGCGCCGAGGTGGCGCTCTACACCGACGTCAGAGGCCCCAGAGACCCCGTTCTCGCCGGGTGGCGCTGCGGCCTCGGGAAAACCGTCGCGTATGCCTCGGATGCAGAGGCGCGCTGGTCGAAGGAGATGGTGGGGTGGGAGATGTTCAGCAAGTTCTGGGTTCAGGTCCTCAGGTGGACCATGCGTGAGCGCTCATCTGATTATTACCTCGTGAGGGCCAGGACCGAAGGGGGCCGGCAGTATTGTGAGTTGCAGACCTTCAGCCCGTTGCGGGAGGGGACGTCGTTCAGGATCGGACTGCCAGCGAAACCGGGGGAGAAGGGGCGCACAGTGCGCCTCCATCAGGTCGCCCCGGATACGTTTGCGGGAGAGGTCAGGGATCTCGCTCCCTCCATAGACTCAGTCACTGTTGAGAAAATAGAGCACGGGAAACTGATTGATCGCAAGGAGGTTGCGCTCATCCGCCGAATCGCCTCGCAGCTATCCTCTCCGGAGACATCGGTAAGAGGAAACAACGAAGATCTCCTCCGGGCGGTCGCCCAGGCGGCGCGCGGGCGGCTCAATCCTGGAGACGATGAGCTTGCCTTTTCGGCAGAAAAAGTCCCAGGGAGCAGGAGCCTTGCCGGCGCCCTCCTCCCCTGTGCCTTTATTTTCCTCCTCTTGGAAATCGCGCTCCGCAAGCTCCGGATGTAGTACCCGTGGTTCCGCCCCATCAGTGACACAGTGCCTCCTGGACATTCCCCAAAAGCGTAACATCAAAATAAACAATATGTTGTGTCGGAAATGGATGCTGTAGCAGTGAAGTGAAACAGACATATTTTATAGCTGTATTCCAATGCACAATCCACCACGGAGGCGCGGAGGACACGGAGATAACGTAATACCCTAACCAATAGGTCATTATAGTAATTCTTTCTCTGTGGGTTCTCCGTGCTCTCTGTGTCTCCGTGGTGAAAAATTACCTTGGTTCCTGAAAAATGGGTAAACTCCGAAGATTGCCTCCCCTTGCGGGTGGAGCGGCTGCGGGATATAATGGTGAGCGCATGAGAGCCGTCATTGAGCATTGGATACACACCCGCATTACCGGAAGGGGAGTCATCGTCATGGCTGCGGTGCTCCTCTCCTGGCCGTATGCCGCGTCCGCGCGCTCCGTCCTCGACGGGCTTGAGATTGTCGAGAGCGAGAAAGGCGGAGGGGTCGAGATACTGACGCTCACCTCGTCCAGCCCGGCGGCCCAGGCGCAGCTCCGAGTCGGTGATTGCATTACCTCGGTCGGAGGGGAGAAGATCAAGAATCTGGACGATTACGTGAGGGTCTCCAAACAGTTTAAGAACAAGAAGAGCGCCGTGAGTGTTGACTATGTGAGAAAAGGCAGCCGGCACACGGCTGAATTATCGCTCCACAGTTCGCCCCTTCAGGAGAAGTGGGGAGTGACGGTGGCGCCATGGCGGGAGTCGGGGGGGAAAAAGGATGCGGAGTACTGGCTGGAAGAGGCGAGAAAGCAGATACAGGAAAATGAGCGCACGTCCGAAAATGAGCTGCGGCCGGTTGATTACGGCAAGGTATTGCTCTCTTTCTTCACGTCGCTGAACCAGAATCCGGATGCGCTCGGCACCGCGATGCTCATCGGCCGACAGTACGGAGCGCTCGCCGGGCTCTATTACCGGAGGGGAGAAAAAAAGAAGGCGATCTGGTGCCTGAGGCGCGCGCTGCTGATATATGGGAACGGTCTCCAGAGGGCGGGCGGAGTTCAGGAGATAGTGCTCGTCAAAAATGGCCTCACGGATTTGCAGAGGACAATGGTAAAGATGAACTGATTTTGTCTTACCACGGAGACACGGAGGGCGCGGAGAATCTAAAAACATAACCGCGGATTTTGCTGATTATGCGGATTAATTCTCACCACAGATGAACACGGATTATTCTTGTCCAAAAAACCAGAAACTAGAGACTGTTTTTGCTGTTTTTAGGGCCTCCGTGGTGAGACTTAGATGCGGTGAGTAATAAGTCGGTAGGTATCGCGGGCGATGACGAGCTCTTCGTTGGTGGGGATCACCATCACTGCGATTGTTGAACGCGGCGTCGAGAATATGGCCTCATGCCGCTCATTTTTCTTCTCATCGATTTCCACCCCGAGGTGTGTCGCATAGGCGAGAATGTGGGAGCGGATCGTCGCGCTCTTTTCCCCCATGCCTGCGGTGAACACGATCGCGCCCACGCCGTTCATCGCCATCGCGTAGGCCCCGATGTACTTTGCGGCCCGGTAAGTGAACACCTCCACGGCGAGGATCGCGGGCTTGAATCCCTTCGCGGCATCCTGGAGGATATCGCGCATGTCCCGTTTGTCGCATATGCCGAGGAGCCCGCTCTTCTTGTTGAGGAATTCGCTCATCTCCCCGATCCCCATCCCCTCCCGCTCCATGATATAGAGGGGCACGTAGGGGTCAATATCGCCTGAACGCGACCCCATCACCAACCCCTCGAGCGGCGTGAAGCCCATCGAGGTGTCCACCGAGACGCCGTGCTTCACCGCGGCGATGCTGCAGCCGTTTCCGAGATGGCAGGTGATTATCTTGAGCTCGCTCATCGGCCTCCCGAGTATCCTGGCCGCTTCCTGGGCCACATACATGTGAGAGGTCCCGTGGAAACCGTAGCGCCTGATCTTGTACTTGAGGTACATCGTGTACGGGATGGCGTAGGCGTACGCCTTGGGCGGCATGGTCTGGTGGAAGGCGGTGTCGAAAACGGCGGCCTGCTGGACACCAGGGAGCAGCTTCATGCACGCCTCGATGCCCAGGAGGTTCGGCGGATTGTGGAGCGGGGCTATCTCGCAGCACTCCCGTATCGCAGCGAGCACGGCGTCGTCGATCAGGACTGATTTAGAGAAATGTTCTCCTCCGTGGACAACCCTGTGGCCGACCCCTTCGATCTCCATCAGGTTTTTTACAATGCCGTGCTCGGGATGCGTGAGAAGGGATGTAATCTCCCCGATGGCAACGTTGTGGTCGGGGATATCTTTGGAATACTCAATCGTGTCTCTCCCCGGGACGTCGTGGGTAATCGTCGAGCCCTGGAGGCCTATCCGGTCCACGAGGCCCTTTGCTAGGCGCTTTTCAGCCCTGTCAATTTCAAAGGCCTGGTATTTGATCGACGAGGAGCCGGAATTGAGGACGAGAATCTTCATAAGTGCGCGAATAGCCTAGCAAAGAATCCGCTATTATTGTATGGAAAAGAGTGGCAGGAAGTAATGGGTCAGAAGGTGTGAAAAAATTGGCTTGTAGGGGTCGGATTTATCCGACCCGCCCTTCAGGACTCGATAAATCGAGCCCCTACAGCCTATGGTTTGCAGAGAGTGATAGAATTCCGATTTTTTCACACCTTCTCAGTTATGGGGGGCGCTAATTCACTCCACTCAGTGTTTTCATCCACGGATTGACACGGATTTACACTGATAACCCGTTTATTACTGAGAGCAGGAAATGTTTGACACGTCATTGCAATGACAACCTTAATGCTGATTTTTTCACACCTTCTGAGGGGTTACGTCGAAAATAGGGGGAGAAAGGGCGGATCAGAACCCGTGCGCCTGGACGACGGTCACCGCGGCGACGCCGACCACGTCTTCGGCCGTGCAGCCTCGGGAAAGGTCGTTGACGGGTTTGGCGAGCCCCTGGAGGATGGGGCCGTACGCCTCGGCCCTGGCGAGCCGCTGGACGAGCTTGTAGGCGATGTTCCCGCTGTTCAGGTCGGGGAAGATGAGGACCCGCGCCTTGCCTCCGACGGGGCTCCCCGCCGCCTTTCGCGCGGCCACCGCCGGGACGATCGCCGCGTCCACCTGGAGCTCGCCGTCAATGATGATGTCCCTGTTGTCGGGGAAACGGCGCGCGGCCTTTGCCCGCGCGAGCTCTGCGGCCTCGGCAACCTTCGTCGTGAGAGGCCCTTTTGCGGAACCCTTTGTCGAGTAGGAGAGGAGGGCGACGACGGGAGGGATTCCAAAGTGGATCGCCGTATCAACGGTTTCGACGGCGATTTCGGCGAGCTGTTCGCTCGTGGGATTTTCCACCACGCCGCAGTCGGCAAAGGCGAAGACATCTCTGTCCAGAACCATGAAGAAGAGACTCGACACGAGGGAGCATCCCTTCTTGCACTTGATGATCTGGAGCGCAGGCTTGATTGTTTCTGCGGTGGAGTGGGTAGAGCCGGAGACAAGGCAATCTGCCTCTCCTTTATACACCATCATCGTCCCGTAGTAAATCCAGGAGAGAATTGTCTCCCGCGCCTGGTCGAGGGTGACGCCCTTGTGGCGCCGGAGTTCGAAAAAGGTCTTCGCGTATTCTTCTCTGTCAGGAGACTGGGCGGGGTCAACTATGGCGATGCCCTCAGCGCTCATACCCATTGATTTCAGACTCGAGAGAATCAAGTCATTTTTACCAAGGAGGATGGGTTTAGCGATACCTTTCCTTGCGAGGATCGCGGCTGCTTTCACGATGCGCTCATCGTGCCCTTCCGGGAGAACCAGCTTTTTGGGATCCCCCGCAGCCCTCGTGAATACCTCTTCAAGGAATGCGCTTTTCTCTGGCATCTGCTGCTCTCCCCGTCTGAATAAACGCGCGAGACAGACTGGTTCATACCCTCGTGCAAACTTCTGCAGTATAAGGGAACTGCTCAAATAAATCAATCCCAAATCCCGCGCCCGAGTAATGCCTCAGTCAGGCACTGACAATGATAGCTGGCTGTCATTGCGAGGATGCCGAGTCCCGCTAAGCGGGACGAGGCAGCCGTGGCAATCCCCCTCTGAAAGCCTTTTAAGTGAGATTGCTTCGCTCCGCTCGCAATGACAGCAGCGTGCGTATCAGTGCTTCACTGAGGCATTACGCGCTCGATTTTATAAATTGCCATCCCGCCTGCCATGGGGTACTATCTCACTGCCTCTGAATTTCAATGTGATTTGCACCTGATTGACCTGATTGCTCTGATAGGAATTTCAATAAATCAGGTTAATCAGAGAAAACTTGTCCTGAGCTTAGCCGAGGGATCAGGTGCTAAAAAGTTGCTTTAGCTAACTTGCAAGAAGGGCAGTTTTGACGGAGATTGCCCTGAACCGTCACTGATCATAATTTCAAACCATGAGTAAAAGAGCGGTGTGCGTGGGGATCAACGATTATCCAGGTGTTGAAAACGACCTGAACGGGTGTGTGAACGACGCGCGGGCATGGGCGGCAGTTCTCATCGAGCTGTTCGGTTTCTCTCCGGGGGATGTGAGATTGATCCTCGACGGCGAGGCGACACTGCGGAATATTCTCTCAGCGCTCGATGAGCTCATCGGTGGCGGGCGCAGCGGCGACGTTCTCGTCTTTGTCTATTCAGGGCACGGGACATGGATTCCTGACACAGGGGTGAAGGACGAGGTGGACGGCAGGGATGAGGCGCTCGTACCCTGTGAGGCGGATTTCGGCAGGCTTATCCTTGACGATGACCTCCGCAGCCGTTTAGAACGAATAGGCCCGGGTACCTCATTTACCTTCATCGCTGATTCCTGTTATTCAGGCACGGTGACGAGGCTTCTCCCGGGCCGCGCGCGGGAAGGGAAGGTTCGCTTTTATCCGCCCCCCCTTGACCTCACCAGAGAAGTAGGCCCGAGCAGCCCTTTGAAGAAGAGAATCTCAAATGTCAGCGAAGGGCGCATGGGAGAAATCTTCATGAGCGCCGCTCGGGATGACGAACCGGCCGCCGAGGATATTTTCGAGGGTGTCAGCCGGGGGGTGTTCAGCTACTTTGCAATCAAGACGCTCAGGGAATCAGGACCGGGGATCACCTACGAGGAGTGGTGTGCCCGCATTCGCAGTTCAATCACGGGCGCCGGTTTTTCGCAGTCGCCGCAGCTCGAAGGCCCCTCCCGCCTCAAATGCCGCCAGGTATTCTCGCCAGTTTCGGCCTGAGGGTACTCGCTATACTCCAGGCCTCTCACCCTGTCAGTATTTAAGGGTGCGGTATTCTCACCACAACAAACACGAAGATAATGTTTGAATTTTTACCACGGAGGCACGGAGGACACGGAGATCTTTAAAACGGCAACAACAGTTTCTTGTTTTTGGAACAAGAATAATCCGTGTTTATCTGTGTTAATCCGTGGCTAGAATTAATCCGCTTAATCCGCGGTTAGGTTTTGAGTCTCCCCGTGCCCCCCGTGATGAAACGTTATGTTTACGGTTTCCAGTCTGAAGGCATCCGTAGCGCCTGATTTGCTTCGTAGAACGATCTGAATATTTTGAACGACGGATCACGTTCGGCAGTCACGGCGGCGATTGCATCCAGCAGGCGATGCTCTTCGAGGCCCGACTCTCTCTCCCTGCGCATGATATTGTTGCAATCCCAGGGGAGGACTTCGACCCTGTTGAGCGCCATGAAGTCGCGGACGAGATCGCCCCTGACAAACCACCAGCCCTTCATGTCGAATATGCCGCAGAGGTCCGGATCCAGTTTTCCCTCACGGCACATGTTCCATGCATCTCCCCCTGATACGAATGTGCCCGGTGGCAGGTCAAGGGGATTGAAGGTGATGTCGAGCGATTTTATCTGCACCTCGTCCAGTTGGGGATCAATGCGCACCCAGCGGCGCCGCTGCGCATTCCAGTACTCGCACACCCAGTGGTCCACGTATCGCCCCGGTATGAAGTAGGTCGCGAAGCCGCACCTCGCCCGCGCGGGGATGCCTTTGTGTTTGAGCATCGAGCAAAGCAGCACCGTGTGGTCCCTGCAGTTGCCCACCATGCGTTTCAGCGGTTCGCGCGCGACCGTGAGCGGCCTATTGTCAAGCTCCATAATCCTCCCCAGTATTCTCTCGACCGTCCGCAACTGCACCTCGTTCTTCCGTTCTTCCGGGATCGTGACGCCGTACTTGTCCGCCATGAAAATGTGCAGCATCACTCCCCTGACGACCGCGCAGAGCCCGGGGACATCGGAAGGAAGATTCTCGTAGAGATATGTATATTTTCCCGGATCAGTTATTATCCCTTGCGTGGTGTAGTACTTCAGCATGTCGTCCGCCTGCTCCGGTGGGCGTTGAGCACCCATCGTGCTTTTCCCCCTGGCCAACATCCGGCATGAACCCAGGGAGAAGATGAGCAGGCACACAAGTAAAACTGCTGCGATAGTGCGCACAGGAATCCTCATTGCGCCCCCTTTGCCATAATTGTGAAGGCCTGGGTTCATCTCATCAGAGCGGCTTCACGGGGATACAGATGTCCACGACGTGTTTTTTTTCGGGGTGCGTGCAGGAGTCGTTCTTCTGTATCTCGAAACTCAAACCTTCCGCGGCGCGATAGCCGTTGTCCTTCAGCCAACGCCCGTACATGAAGCCCCATGCGTCCCCGAATTCCCGGGACGCGATGACAAAGCTCCCCACCGCGTACGTATTTTCCGGGATGGTCATCGCGGAAATGCCGTCCGGCACGGGAACGATCTTCGGCAAGGTGATCCCGAGCCAGAGCCGTTGTTCGCTCTTGGGAACCCCTGGGGGATCGGGATAGATGCATATGATCTTGGTTGTGCGGGGGAAGTCCCAGTAACCATTCGGGATAGCCCACGCGGTCAGTTTCCCCAGCAGCGTGTCGTAGATCCGGTTGTTGTTCTCGTAGTCCCCTTTGCATTCAACGTACGCCACATGAATCGCCGGCAATCTCTCCACGCGTATTACTCCTTCCGTGGTCCGGTGGGGGTGCGTTGTGCAGCCGAGCGCGACAACATAACCTGCCATCGTGCATGCAACGAACGATTTCACTCTGCTTCCGATCGTCATGATGAGCTCCTTTGTTACAGATCGCGGCGCTTCGCGCCGTAGATCCATGGTGCCCAAGGGTGGTTTGTCCCGCGCGAGGACCGGCGCCGTCACTCCGGCCTCCACTCAGGCCAATTCTTGATCCACTTCGGGATCCGCGCCTCTTTCACCCGGTCGCAGCAGGGGAAGTAGGCCTTCAAATCCAGGATGGGGGTGCCCTCCTTTGCGTCAATGCCGGCGATGCGGACGATTCCCATTTTCTCGTCGACCGAGACGATCCTGTAGGTGGTGAGCTCCACGGGGTTCGGGCGGCAGGGCGCGCGGGGATCGGATTCCCGCTATCACGCATGCACGATCTCCGATTCCCAGTCGAAAGCGGCCGAATCCTCATACCATTTTGGCCAGTGGCTGCACCATTCGGGCACAGTCACGTTCCGTATCCTTTCGATAGAGGGGTGATACGGTTTCAGATCGACGACCGGCGTCCCGTCCTCCGCATCGATATAGGGAATGTGGATCAGGCCAGCGGCATAGTCTATCTTCAGTATGGGTGCCACGGTGAACGCTATCGGATTTGGCCTGAGAGGGGAGCGCGTCGCGAATACCCCGATCTTCAAGGGAGATTTTCTGTACGGTTTATCGCACTCCACCGTCTTCCTGGACTTGCCGTCATCGAATTTATGACACCACCAGAATACGTTCAGATGGCTGAAACCATCCAAACCTTTCAAGCCCGGTAGATACTCCCTGTCAATCTCCAGATGGAAACCATTCTCTCCTGCTCTCACATATCCTATCGGGGAGATACGGAAATCGCCTCTGTCCATTTTGTAGCTCCTTCGAGTTGTAGTGCACGATGCTCCCCCGCGCCGTGCGGGTCTGATGGAATGAACGAAACCGGAGCGAGTGACCATGCATGAGGAGCGAGGCCGCTCCGGGATCGGGTCCCGGCGGGCCGCACCCTCGCCTCCCCGCGTGAGGGGGGAGAGGGTGGACGTACGGGGCCGCCGTCAGAGCGGCTTCACGGGGATACAGATATCGACCGTGGCTTCGCCCTTCGGGTCCGTGTCCGGGTCGTTGTGGTAGAACTCCAGGCATGGCGCGTCTCCCGGCTGGTAGCCGCTCGACGGGAACCACTCGCCCATGAGCGACTGGAAGACCGGCCCGATATCCTGCGGCCGCCCGCGCCAGCGGCAGACAGCGTATTTCCCTCCCGGGAACTCCTTCGCCGACACGGGGCCCTCCGGCTGCACATTATCACCAATGGTGATGCACGCGTCATAACGGCACTTGGATATGGGGGTGATATCCGGGTTGTCGTAGGATGCGCCGATGACCTTCGTGTCCGGCCCGAAGAGCCCGCGTGGCCCCGCCCACCGCATCAACGTCTCGTATGCCTCGTTGATGCAGTTCTTCTCGTAGCCTCCTTTGCTCCGCACGTACGCGACGCGGTGCGCGGGGAGCTCTTTTACCTCAACCTTCATGTTGCACCTCCTCGGTCGTAAGGTTGATTGTTGACGACCCCCACTATACCCGAGGAGCTTATTCGATGCTTTGCCCGCCTTGCTTTTCGATTTGCGTTTCTTGCTTTTCTTTGTGCCGCCTCCGGCGCGCCATTCGGACGCGCTCATGCCGAAGTGGTCGCGGAACGCCCGGGCGAACGTCGCCGAGGAGCCGAAGCCGCAGTCGAGCGCGACATCGGTGACGCTCTTCCCGGGATCGTACAGGAGGGAGGCGGCCGCCTTCTCAAGCCTGAGGCGGCGCACGTGATCGTACAGCGTCTCTCCCGTCATCGCCGTGAAGAGCCTGTGGAAATGGTAGGGGCTGAAGAAGGCGGCGCGGGCAATGGCATTGACCGAGAGATCGGCGCCGAGGTTGTCCCTGATGTGGTCCAGGGCGAGATTGATGCGCCGATCATATTCGCGGATGAGGGCTGGGCGGTTCGTTGTTTCCATGGATGCGTTTATCATACCACACGAACGGCTGAACGCACAGCATCGTAGTCGTGTGGTCTGTGATTCAGACAGTGGGGAAGGATTTATGGCGAAAGCCTGACGTTGGATTAGCGCAAAGCTATGGGTATTGGATGTGGGGGGAATACACACCATAAAAGGAAGGCTCCGTCGTGCAAAAAAGCACGTTTAGACAAGGAG
>JAPLCX010000044.1 GCA_026392035.1 Candidatus Auribacterota bacterium
TCTTCCGAAGAGAGTATAATCTTGAATGGGCTTGTTCTGGGCACAATACGCCTCCTTCTTTGTCTTCGTATTGTGCCGCATCCGTTCTTGAAAAGCAATATTTATATGTCATCATATTTATGATACTGTGTACTTAGTTTCCTTTTTCTGTGCCTGGCTCATTGTCTTTTTAGACTGTTCCATTTTTTCCTTTACGTCCTTCATCAGTTGTTTGGACGAGCGTATCTTGTATTCATATTTTCTGATTAGATAATCATTTTTCCCAATCCACAGTGTGCAATCGAGTTTGGCAGGGTGCTTCGCAGAAATTACATAGCATGGTGTTCCCTCAAAATCTTCTTCTTTGAGAAGTGCGCAACCGCTGAATTCTGAATCGCGATGCTCGCCGAGCAATCGGGTTGGCACCGTATTGGTGGCGCCACCTGATACGCCGGTTTCAGCGGCGATTCCCCGTCTGAGGGATTTCTCTTTCCGGTACTGGTTTTTAAGTTCCCAGAAAGTATAGGTATCTTTCCCGTTACTCCATAGTACAGCCTTCTTCTTCCCGAAGGGCATATCACTGATCCAATCAACCCTCAGGGATGAAGGTTTCTTAAACCAGATCGCGAACTCCTTCTTTAATGTCGTCGTCTGAGAGCCCTTGATAATCACGTCTTCGACAACGCCGGTGTCCTGGTACGCTGTAAGCTCCGAGTATGCCTTGTTCATTTTCTCGATAACAGCTGACGGATCTACCTCATCCTTGCCGTAAACGGACAGGGCCGAGATAATGACTGCGGCGAACGACAGCATTATGACCGCTGCGTGACTTTTTAAAATATTCATTGGTTCACCTCCCATGTTGATTAACCGTAACAACTACATTGATATACTCACTCCTTCCGCCCGAACGGGCTGATGGCGCGCAGATCCGCGATAATCGGCGGGAGCTGTTCTATGACGAAGTCAATCTCCTCCACGGTGGTATATCTGCTCAGGCTGAATCGCACGGAGCCGTGGGCGGCGGTGTAGGGCACGCCCATGGCGCGCAGCACGTGGGAGGGCTCCAGCGAGCCCGAGGTGCATGCCGACCCTGAAGAGGCGCAGATTCCGAGCTCATTGAGCCTGAGGAGGATTGACTCGCCCTCCACGTACTCAAAACTGATGTTGGATGTATTGGGGAGCCTCACCTCCGGGTGACCGTTGAGGCGGGCATCGGGGGCCTTCGCGAGCAGCGCGCGCTCGAGCTGGTCGCGCAGCTTCTTTACCTTCACATTCTCCTCTTCCATGTGCTTCCCCGCGAGTTCGCAGGCGGCTCCAAGACCTATGATGGAGGCGACATTCTCTGTCCCGCCGCGCCGGCCCATCTCCTGGTGTCCGCCGACGATGAGCGGGCTGAACTTCGTGCCCTTGCGGATATAGAGGATCCCTACCCCCTTGGGCGCGTGGAGCTTATGACCGGAGAGGGCAAGGTAGTCAATGGCGCTCCGGCGCATGTTGAGGGGGATTTTGCCCCCTGCCTGAACCGCATCAACGTGGAAGAAACATCCGGCTGCCCTGGCGATCTTTCCGACCTCCTCCACGGGGAAGATGACCCCCGTCTCGTTGTTGGCGTACATCACCGAAACCACGCCCGTACACTCATTGACCGAGCGCCGCACCTCATCGAGATCGAGCATCCCCTGGGCGTCCACGCTCAGCCAGGTGACCTGGTGCCCCTCCTTCTCGAGCCGCTGGCAGAGGCTGAGCACCGCCGGGTGCTCGACACGGGTGGTGACGATGTGGCGCCGGCCGGGATTGGCCTCGAGCGCGGCCATGATGGCGGTGTTGTCGCTCTCCGTGCCGCACCCCGTGAAGATAATCTCATCCTCCTCGGCGCCGATGAAGCGCGCGACCTGCTGCCTCGCGCGGTCAATATATTTTCTCACCTGCCCGCCGAACGTGTGCATGCTCGAGGGATTGCCCCAGAGGTCGCGGAGGAAGGGCGTCATCGCATCGAGCACTTCAGGGGCGATGGCGGTCGTGGCGTTATTGTCGAGATACACGATTCTCATCCTTGACCTCCTGAACGGTGATCTCCGGGGATACGAACTCGCGCAGCTTCTTCTCAACGACCGCGGCAATCGTCACGCCGGACGCGGGGCACTCGGCGCAGCCCCCCCTGAAGGCGACCTGAACCCTGTTGCCGACCACGTCGATCAGCTCGATGTCGCCGCCGTCGGCCCTCAGCGCGGGCTTGATCTCCTTCTCGATAGTCTCCTGTATGAGCTGTATTTTTTGGATGTTCGTCATCGGCTTCGCCGCCGGGAAACCGGCGCGCGCTTTTTTCTCGCTCTCTTTCCTCCAGACCTCATCAATGATCGCCTGGATCTCCTCCACGCACCCGCCGCAGCCGCCGCCCGCCTTGCAGTAGTGCGTGACCTGCTCGGGGGTAGTGAGCTTGTGCTCTCTCACGACCCTCGCGATCTTTGAATCGGTCACGCCGAAGCAGGTGCAGACGATCCGACCCTCGTCCTGCGGCGCGGGTTTTCCGCCGCGGTAGCTCGTGATCGCCGCCTCGAGCGCCTCCTGCCCCATGACGGAGCAGTGCATCTTCTCCTTGGGCAGCCCGCCGAGATACGCCGCGATATCGTCATTGGTGACCTTTTCTGCTTCTTCCAGCGTCTTCCCCTTGATGATCTCGGTGAGGGCCGAGGCCGAGGCGATGGCGCTCGCGCAACCGAAGGTCTGGAACTTCGCGTCCGCGATCCGCTTGCCCTTGTCGAGCTTGAGGTAGAGCTTGAGCGCGTCGCCGCAGGCCATGTTGCCGACCTCGCCGACCGCATCCGCATCCTTGATTTCGCCCGCGTTCCGGGGATGGAGAAAATGCTCCATCACCTTTTCAGTGTAGTTCCACATGAATCCCTCCCACACAGGTAATGGGTGCCGAACCTCAATTCAATCACCTTGGTTCCTGCTCATTATAGTAAAGGCACCCCTCGCGATCAATACGGATGGCGGTCCCGAAATGGCGGATAATACGGGGGGCGATTAGAAGCACTTAACCCATCGGGTGAGCTCAATCCTCCTGAACATCCAAACCTCAAACTGCAAAATCCAAAACAAATCTCAATAGATACCCACGCCTTTGCAGGCGACTGAATGCTTTTCACTCTCCACTGCATTGTTGAGGAAGGGATAAGCAAAAGGGAGCGTTATTACCCCGGAGTCGCTAAAATTAAGGAGAGAATGCGCCGCGGGATGAAGGTTCAACAAATTTTTCTCTATAGGCGGACTTACTCTTTATTAGGGATGAAGCAGAAACCCTCGCAGTTCTATTTGACAACCTTCAGGTTGGCGGGATCTGTCACAATCATTCGGAGATACTTTCCATCCTCTTCCCTTCTAATCTCTCCCGTGGAGATAATTTTCTTGCCCGTGTAGTAAGAGGCGGCATCGCTGCGGAATTTTCCGAGATCGGATGCAGGAATCTTGACAGACAGGTAGGCGCTATAGTCCTGATGAAAATTCAGGTAAAGGTTCCCGCTGCGCGAAGAAACGTGCGTATCCACAACTGTGCCATCTACCGTTTTGGTTTGACCGACGTAGTTGCCGGCATCTTCAAAGGATATCGCACCCGGCACTGCTTCAGCCTCGGCGGAAGATTCAGGCGGAGGGGACTCCGCCTCCTTGACGCGCCACCTCGCACCACAGTAGGGACACCATCCGCCCTTTAATTCGCTCGAAGCCTTGTACGTGTTCTTGCATCCGTGACACTTAAGCAACTTGTAGCTCTCGACAGAATAGATAGGAACCTCGATCGGTTCCTGCTTGACTACCTTTGCGGGAGCCTCCTTCTTCGCCGTACCGACTGTAATCATATCCTTGAACTTGTCTAAGGTCTTTTCTCCTATACCTTTTACGCGCCTGAGGTCATTGATGCTTCTATAGGGTCGGCCCTCTATAATCCTCTTCGCATACGCCGGGCCTATGCCGGGCAGGCTATCGAGCTCATCCTCCGATGCCGTGTTGATATCAATAAGGCAGAGCGCGGGGCTCGCACAAAGAAGAACGAGTGCAACGACGGGCAATAGACAGGTTATCCTTCTCACGGTTCACCTCCTTTTTAGAGAGCGCCTAACTATCTCACTCAGCTCGTCACCTACGCACACTCAATGCGTCGAAGTGCCTATTGTAAACATAATATCCTCGCTGAACAAGTATAATCGCGCAGAGGGTTGACACGGATTAGCACTGATTATAAGAATGGTTAATGGTTTCCCGTTCTCGGTGAATCTTGAATCCGTGCAAATCAGTGAAATCCGTGGACCCCCTTCTTATTTCCCTTTTATAACTGATCCCTTACGTGAACGGAATGGGATACTCCACTACTACTCCTGCACCGGGTCCCTCACAACAATCTCTTCGTCATCCACGTAGCCAGGGAAAGCGCTCTTCTCCCCCGCGGGAATCCTGCCCGGAGGGACAAGCCCGGCAATGACCGTGTATCCCCCCGGAGCCATATTCGCGGGTATCTCCGGAAGTGCGAATTTGAAACGCGACAATGTATTCTCCAAGCCAGGGACGCCGCGCGCGAGCGGGCGAATGCCCCGCGTGAGATGCGCGGGTGTGCCGGGTGCAAAAGAATAGGTTGCACCGAGGCCTGTGATCACACAGTATGCATCAAAGCTGCGGGCGATCCGCTCCACCGTCACCTCGACGGCGAACGGTTCTCCTATCGAGGGAGAGCTGCTGCCGACCTTCAGGGCAAGGAGCGGCGCATACGTGAGGATGACGCCCTGACCCGACGCGTAAACGTTCCCCTCCCTCGACCGCAGGAGCGCGTACACATTGCGGGCCTCGGTGAGCGTTGCCACCTTGCGCCATCCCGAATCGCCCAGCCTGTAGATACCGCCGTCGCTGCCGCTCGTCGCGTAGATGGCGCCGCCCACATCCTGGACGAGGGAGAAAACGGCATAAGATTGAGCGCTCAATCTTCCCAGCGAAATCCAATTCGCCCCCCCATCAGTCGTTTTGAATACCAACCCCGCGCCCCCGGCGTACACACTCCCGTCTGCTGCCTGGAGGAGGCAGTACACATATTCCGCGGTGGTTACATCAGCCGTATTCTGCCAGCTCTCACCGCCATCCGTCGTTTTGAAGACGCGGCCGTCGGTCCCTGCGTACACAGCGCCGTCGGAAGCTGCCAGGAGAGAGTAGACATAGTGTGCGCCGCCTAGCTCAGCCGTGAGCATCCATGTGGCGCCGCCGTCAATTGATTTATATACCCTCCCCTGAGGGCCGGTCCCCGCGTATAGAACCACTTCCGATGTTTCGGCAAAGGATTTTACCTCAGTGGCATCGGCAAAAGCAGCAGCTCTGATCCAGCTCCCGCCGCCATCCAGAGTTTTAAACACGGCTCCATTGGAGGCAGTCCCGGCATAGACGGCCCCATCAGCGGCACAGAAAAGACCGAACACGCTCCTTGCCCCGGCCAGATCAGCGGTATGGTACCAATACGCTCCCCCGTCAGTAGATTTCAAGACCTCGCCATTGGGTGATGTCCCCGCGTAGAGTGCGCCGTCGGCCCCCTGGATCAGCCTGAAGATGTTTGAGACCCCGCTCAAATGCCCGCTGCTCACCCACGCCCAGCGCTCAGCGAAGCAGGGTGATTGATGAACCATGACTGCCGTCGCGGCTACGATGATGAGCGCGGGTGTTCGCACTGAAGCCTCCTTTTTCTGCTCCTTCTTGCGTGATCCTATCTTACCATATGGGTGAGGATTTAGTAATATCATGTCAGGAGAGGATAACCAGAGCATGGGGGCTGAGAGCTTACGGATGGAGGCTGCTGGGTGCTCCACAGCAGATCCCCCGTGAGTACGGTATTCCCTATCTCCGGCGTGACGCTCTATCTGGACCTATGGCAGAACTTGCTCGCACACAACAGCATGTCGTGCACGCACGGTTGTTGAGAGAACAGGTTGCCTCCTTCATCCAGGAATACCGGATGCTGGCGCCCGGGCAGAAGGTGCTCGCCGCTGTGTCGGGAGGGCCGGACTCGATGGTGCTCCTCCACCTGCTCCGGGAGCTCGCCCCCCATTTCAAGGTGAGACTCCATGTTGCCCATCTCCACCATTGCCTTCGCGGAAAAGATGCGGATCTCGATCTCATACACGTGCGCGACTACTGCAAAAAATTAAAGATTCCCTTCATCTCAAAACGTATTGACGTGCGCGAACTCGCTCGGCGAAAACGCCTTTCGCTCGAAACCGCCGCCCGCATGGCGCGATACGAATTCCTGAGCCAGTGCGCCCGCCGAGAGGGGGCAACAGCCATCGCCGTCGGCCACACGGCGGACGACCAGGTCGAGACCTTTCTCATGCGCCTGCTGCGCGGGGCGGGGGGGCGCGGATTGGGCGGCATGCAGCCGGTGAGGCGAGCGGGCGAGCAGATGATAATCAGGCCGCTCCTCCGCACGTGGAGGCTGGAGATTCTCTCGCTCGCGAAGACTCACAGGGTTCGTTACCGGATCGATCGCAGCAACAGGGATATTTCCTTTTTGAGGAACAAAGTGCGGCACAGGCTGATCGCGTATCTCCAAAAAGAATACAGCCCGCGGATCAAGGAGATCCTGCGCCGGAGCGCGGAGATCCTGGCACACGAGCACGCATTCGTCCATGACGAAGCCACCGGACTTATCCAAAGGCTGGCCACGGTCCGCGGCGCTCGGATCGTGCTTCCTTTGCACCGCCTTCTCGCACTGCCGCCCGCCCTGCGCGCCGAGCTCCTGAGGATTGCCACTGCTAAACTCGGTGGAGGAACATCTCCCGGCTACAGCGACATAGACGCAGTGCTCAATCTCTGCAAAGGGCATCGGGGAGCGAAGCAGCACCACCTCCCGGGAGGCGTGACGGCTTCGCGGGAATACGGCACGCTCATCTTGAGCGCCGGCGCGAAAGCGAAAGCCGAGGACTACGAGTTCCCGCTCGAGGAGGAGCTGGAGCTGAGCTGCCCTCCCTTCATCCTCCGCTTCAGATTCTCGACCCTCGCAAAGGGCACGATCAGGCGGCTCAGGAAAAAGCCGGTGAAACTGGCTGAGGCGTGGTGCGAGGGAGGGGCGCAGTGCTGGCCTCTCCTCGAGCATTTCTCGCTAGACGCACTGAACGGTAAGAGGATCGTGGTTCGCAACCGTCGCCCTGGAGATCGCTACAGGCCACTCGGGATGCGCGGGACAAAGAAGTTAAAGCGTATCATGATCGACGAGAAACTCCCCTTGCGTCTCCGCGCCACCATGCCCCTGATTGCCTGCGGGGATGAGATTATCTGGCTGCCGGGATACAGGATCGCGGACCGATACAGGGTAGCTCCCTCAACGCAGCGCATCGCGCAGGTGAGTGTGGAAAAAGCCGGTGAAATGTGGTAGGCTAGTAAAAAATCAGCTTCCATAGGAGTCGATCAGATGGCCGAGAAGAAGCGAAGCGGATCGAGCAAGGCGCAGCGGGGACCGGTTCGCCCCGCGATCATCTGGCTCATCATATTCATTGGCATCATGCTCGCCATCCAAATGCAGAAACTCAAGGATCGCGACACGGTCTCCGTCACGTACAGTCAATTTGAGAGCGATCTCAAAGCGGGAAAGATCGCGACATTCACCGGGGCCGAAAATTCGATCAGCGGGAAGGGAACATTCAAAAACGGGAAGAAATATACCGTGAATGTTACCCCGGGCGACTCGGCTCGCCGTGACCTGCAAAATCTCTGCCTCACAAATAATGTGGTGTACTCTACCGAGCCTTCCAGGGAGTACATCAACCAGATCATCTTTACCTTTCTGCCGATCGTGCTCATCGTGGGTGTGATCTGGTTCCTCGTTTCGCGCCAGGTGCGGGGCGTGGGCCACAGCGCCCTGAGCTTCGGGAAGAGCCGCGCGCGCCTCATGACCAAGGGGGATGAGAAAATCACGTTCAAGGACGTCGCGGGCATCGACGAGGCGAAGGAGGAGGTGCAGGAGATCATCGATTTCCTGAAGGACCCTAAAAAGTTCCAGAAGCTCGGCGGCAAGATACCGAAGGGCGTCATGCTCATCGGCCCTCCCGGCTGCGGCAAGACGCTCCTCGCCAAGGCGATCGCCGGAGAGGCTGACGTGCCCTTCTTCACCATCAGCGGATCTGATTTCGTGGAGATGTTCGTCGGCGTGGGCGCCGCGAGGGTGCGCGACCTCTTCGAGCAGGGAAAGAAGAACGCTCCCTGTATCATCTTCATGGACGAGATCGACGCCGTGGGGCGCTACCGCGGCGCGGGCATCGGCGGCGGGCATGACGAGCGTGAGCAGACATTGAATCAGATTCTGGTTGAGATGGACGGCTTCGATACCTCTACCAACGTTATCATCCTAGCTGCCACCAACCGCCCCGATATCCTGGATCCGGCATTGTTGCGCCCCGGCCGCTTCGACCGCCAGGTAGTCTTGGATCTCCCGGATATCAAAGGCCGTAAGGGCATACTTAAGGTACACGCCAAGGACATACCATTGGAGGATAGTGTCGACCTGGAGGTTATCGCCAAGCAGACGCCGGGATTCTCCGGTGCCGATCTGGCCAATCTCATGAACGAGGCTGCCATCCTGGCCGCCCGGCGCGAGAAGAAAAAGATCAGTCTTGCCGAGCTTGAGGAATCAGTCGACAAGGTTATAGCCGGCCCAGAGCGAAAGAGCAGGATAATCAGCCCCAAGGAGAAAGAAATAACGGCATACCACGAGGCAGGGCACGCAGTTGTAGCCCACTTCCTGCCTAACGCAGATCCGGTACACAAAG
>JAPLCX010000045.1 GCA_026392035.1 Candidatus Auribacterota bacterium
TCGACATTTATATCTTGCGGGAGATTTGTTGTAACTAACTGCGAGAGAGGCACATCTTCGAGAAGCGAAAGGCTGAGAATTTGCATAATTTCGCCGAGACTGCGCTCGATATTGAGAATCTTTCTGATAATGGAAACAAGGACATACACACTGATAGCAATCCATATCTGCGTGTGTACAGCGTTCTCCGACGTGCCGAAGAAAGTTTTGATATGAAGATATTGTTTGATCAATTTGAAGAAGGTTTCCACCTTCCAGCGACATTTGTAAAGTTGCGGGATTGTCAGAGCGGGGAGCGTAAAGTTGTTGGAGAGGAAGACAAACTTGATACCGGTCTCGGCATCGAAATAGCTCACACGGCGAAGTGGGACCGGATACTTTTGGGAGGTTCTGGGCCCTGTGAGAATGATGGTCTGATCGCTTCTGAGTCCTGTGGCTCGGTCGATCGGGCGAGAGGTGCATCGGCGGAAGTGGATATTGCTCTTGGCGCGAGTGATGAAGAATGCGAGCTGCTGAGTGAACACGTACAAACGAGCAAAATCGATGTAGGCTCGATCTATGAGATAGAAAGAGCCCGGCTCCAAAATCAAATCGTCGAGGACGGTAACATCGTGGAGCATCCCCGGTGTAATGCGCATAAAACAAGGGATATTGCCGCGGAGGTCCATCTGGGTATGCAGCTTGATTGCTCCCTTGCGCTTTCGGAAATGTGCCCAGGGGAAAAGAGCCAGACAGAGGCTGATCGTTGTCGAGTCGAAGACATAGGCGGGTTCTTTGAGGACCACGCCGAAATCTTCTCCCGCATACAGTCTTCGTGCCTCTCGAATAAGTATCTGGGCAAGGTCTGCATAGATTCGCCAGTTTCTGTGATCGTTGGCGTCGGCCAAAGTGCTTCGGGAGATTTTTCCGCGGATGCCGGCATGATACAGTTTCGTACGCATTGCACGCAGACACATTTCCAGATCTCGCAGGCTCTCCCGACTGGTGAGCTGTGCAAATGCCATGGAGAGAAATTGATCGAGGCATGAAAATGTCCGAACCTTGTAATTGCCTCGATAGCGGTGTACGAGTTTCTGGAATTCGTACTTTGGGAAAAAGTCCATTAACTGAGAGAACACGACTCGCCCTGTGTGCATTGACGTCTCCTTTCCATGGGATGGATTGGGAAAGGCTGCCAAAACACGCAGTTGAGTTGAAATCGAAAAAAGTCATTTTGCGTTCTAATACGCTCATGGTAAGTATGTTATGTAATTCTTCAAGTTGCTAGACCGGACAGTACTGAATGGGAGTGTCTAATCTTTTACACATCCACGCGCTGTCATTGCGGGATCGCAATGACAATATTCTGATATCACATCAGTACTGTCCGGTCTAGCAACTTGAAGAATTACATAACATACTTACCATGAGCGTATTAGAACGCAAAATGACTTTTTTCGATTTCAACTCAACTGCGTGTTTTGGCAGCCTTTCCCAATCCATCCCATGGAAAGGAGCGCCTGGAGCCATAGGTCCTTGATCCCCACGCCCTTCAAATAGATTCCCCTGAGGATGACGATGAAATAGCGCGCCGGGATGACGTAGGTGACCGCCTGTATCACCTTCGGCATGTTCCAGATAGGATACATAAAGCCCGAGAGAAGAAACGTCGGCATGAATGTGCTCAACATGGCGTACTGGCTTGCCAGTCGCTGGTTCTTGGTGACAATTGAAATCCAGATCCCCTGGGTGAGCGCCCCCGTGAGGAAGATACTGCTCAGAAGAAAAAGGAGTATCAGGCTTCCCCTCACGGGAACCCGAAATACGAACTCCGACATTGCCGCGGAAAGCACGAGATCGAAGAACCCAATGCAGAAATAAGGGATAAACTTTCCAAGGATCAGTTCGTTCACCTTGACGGGGGTGGAGATGAGCTGCTCCATCGTGCCTCTTTCCCATTCACGGGCCACCGTCATCGAGGTGAGCAGCGCGGAAATAATCGCGATGATGACCACCATGAGGCCGGGTATTATGAAAATCTTGCTTTCAAAATTGGGATTGAACCACGGCCTCGGCCGGAAATTGATCGGGAGGGGATTCACAATCGTCCTGGAGAAGGCCTTCACCTGGTAGCGCTCGTTATACCGCGTGAGCACACTTGAGATATATCCCCGGGCAATCGTGGCGGTATTAGAGTCGCTCCCGTCAATCAGGAATTGAACGGGCGCCTGCCGGCCCGATTCGAGAAAGAGAGAAAAGTCCTTCGGTATGACCATGGCGATGAGCGCCGTGCGGTCGTCGATTGCGTGGACCATATCAGGGTAGTTATTTGTGTAGCCGATAATCATAAAGTAGCGGGAGTTTTTGAAGTTAAGGATGAAATTCTTCGCCACCTGGGAGTTATCCTGATCCCAGATCACCATCGGCACATTGTCCACGTCAAGGGTGAGTGCATAGCCAAACAGTATGAGGAGAAGCATGGGTATGGCAAGGGAGAGGGCGAGACTTCGCGGGTCGCGGATGATCTGGATAAATTCTTTCTTTGCCAGCGCCCACACTCTTCGAAGATTCACTTATATGTTCCCTATTATTCAGGACAAATAATTCTTCATAAGGCTGTCATTGCGAGCGCAGCGAAGCAATCTCCCCTCGAAGAGAGATTGCTTCGTCATCCCGCTTAGCGGGACTCCTCGCAATGACACAATCAATTCTTATGGACGCCGCTATTGTGTTCATCGTACGTTTCGATCAGCGACACGAAGACGTCCTCGAGCGACGGCATAATCTTCTGTACTGTGTAACTCGTGACATTTGCCCCATCAAATAATGCCCCGATGCGGGGGCCAACCTGTTCGGCATCATCAACCACTGCGTGGATCCCTGCGCCGAATAATGCCGTTTCCTTGACTCCCTCCACTGACCGCAGCTTATCCGCCCATATTTCGGAATCAGCGATCTGAATCTTCATCACATCGTTCTGCATGTACTCCGTCTTCATCTCCGTGGGGGTTCCCATCGCAATAATGGCTCCCCGATAGATGAGCGCCATGCGGTTGCAGTTTTCCGCCTCATCCATGTAGTGCGTCGTGACGAATACTGTGACACCGCTCTCCGCCATTGTTTTGATCGTGCTCCAGAAATTATTCCTCGTGATCGGGTCAACCCCTGAGGTGGGCTCGTCCAGAAATATTATGTCGGGCCGGTGCATGATGGCGCACCCGAGGGCGAGACGCTGCTTCCAGCCCCCGGAAAGGTTTTTGGTGAGGCTCGTCCTGAACTCTTCAATCCCCGCGGTTCTGACAATCTCCTCCTTTCGCGCCTCCTTTTCCTGCTCGGGGATTGTGTAAATACCGCTATAGAAATCAATATTCTCCTCGACGGTCAGATCGTCATACAACGAAAACTTCTGGGACATATAGCCGATGTGCTGCTTGATTTGCCTCTGTTGCCTGATGATATCGAATCCATCGACCAGCCCGGAGCCTGACGTGGGGCTGATGATCCCGCAGAGCATCCGGATCGTGGTGGACTTCCCGGCTCCGTTCGGGCCGAGGAAGCCGAAGATCTCACCGCGCTTTACTTCAAAGTTGATCCTGTTGACCGCGGTGAAGGCGCCGAACTTCTTCTCGAGGTCATGGACCTCGACCGCCACCTCGCTTTGGGATTTGGCCCGCCTGCCGCCCGCCTGCCGGTCGGGCAGGGACGGGCAGGGATTTGGCCCGCCTGCCGGTCGGGCAGGGATTTGGGATTTATCAATGCTCGCGTTCATGTTCATTGATGATTTTTATAAAGGCTTCTTCCAGCGTCTTCGCGTTCTTTTCCTTTTTGATCGCGTCGGGGACGTCGCACCTGAGGAGCTTCCCCTTGTGTATCAGGCCGACCCTCTTGCAGCGCTCCGCCTCGTCGAGGTAGGAGGTGGAGTAAAGGATACTCACTTTCTCCTTCAGGAGGCCGTAGAGGATCTGCCAGAAATCCCTCCTTGACACAGGATCGACACCGTTCGTGGGCTCATCGAGGAAAAGCACCTTTGGCGTATGGATGAGGGCGCAGGCGAGACCGAGTTTCTGCTTCATCCCTCCGGAGAGATTGCCGGCGAGCCTTTCCTTGAAGGGGATGAGCCCGCTAAAGCCGAGGAGCTGATCGATCTTCCCCTCCCTCTCTTTCGGGGGGACACGGTAGATATCGGCGTAGAAATTGATATTCTCGGTGACGGTGAGGTCCTCATACAACCCGAAGCGCTGGGACATGTAGGCGATGTTTTCCTTCAGTGCCTCGGCTTCCCTTACGATGTGCCTGCCATAGACCCATCCCTCTCCGGACGTGGGGTCAAGTATCCCTGTGAGCAGCCGCATCGTGGTGGTCTTGCCGGCTCCGTCGGGACCGACGAGGCCGAATATCTCGCCCTCCTCAACCTCGAAGGTGAGATCATTGACGGCAATGTTGTCGCCGAATTTTCTAGTGAGATGGGATGTCTTTATGGCGGCCATAAGTAAGAAATGTCAAATGACAAAATTCAAATGACAAAGGCTCAGTTTGTTTTGTCATTTGTCATTTGTCATTTTGCATTCCTTTGTCATTTGTCATTCTGTTTCTATATACGCATCCGCCGGCATGCCGGGCTTGAGGTCGAGGCTCGAGTTGTCAACCCGCACCTTGATCCTGTAGACGAGCTTCACCCTCTCCTCCGTTGTCTGAATGTACTTCGGTGTGAACTCCGCCTCCTGTGAGATGTAGGAGACCCAGCCCGGGTACTTCTTCCCGCGGAAGGTGTCCGTCATAACAGAGGCCTTCTGGTTCAGCTTTACCCTGCCCAGGTCGGTCTCGTTGATGTACGCCGTCACCCAGACGTCGTCCAGGTCAATCGAGGTGAAGACGGGGGCAGCCTCCTTTACCACCTCTCCCGGGAGGGCGCTCTTCACGAGAATAAAGCCGTTGAGGGGCGACGCCAGGTCAGCATAGCCGAGCCTTGTTTCGGCAAGCGCCAGCTTAGCCCTGAGCTCATCGACATTGGCCTTTGTGGAGTCGGCCTTTGTCTTCGCATCATCCCTTTTCTGCGCGGAAACAGCCCCTGCCCGGTAGAGGTTCTCAAACCGCACATAATCAATCGCGGCGAGCTCATGCCGGTACTTTTCCGCCTCGAGCGAGGCCGCCGCCTCATCCCTGATTTTCGTCAGCTCGTCAGTGTCAAGGCGCGCGACGATATCCCCCGTCTTCACCACCTGTCCCTCATCCGTCAGGAGCTCCGTGATCTGTCCGCCCACCCTGAAGGAAATGCGCACGTTGTCGCCCTCGATGGTTCCCGAAACCTTGACTATATTGGCGTGCAGTTTCTCCTCGTACCTGACAAACAGGAGCAGCAGGACCACGGCGAGCACCGCCGCCACGATGACCGCGACGAGCCTGGTTTTATTCTCCGTCAGCCATTTCATGAAATTAACTATTGCGGTTTTCAGCTTTTGCATCGGATTATTCCTCCGTGATCACACTTTTTCCCATGGACTTGTAGAGGTAGGCCTTTGCCATGATATAGTCATAAATGCCCGAGGCGAGATTCTTCTCCACCTGGCTCAGGGAGACCATGGAATCCAGAACGTCCAGGTTTGTCCCCACCCCATTATCATAGCGGGTTTCGGAAATTCTCAGCGCCTCCCCGGCCTGTGTCACACTGTCCCTCTGGGAGACGATGATCGCTTCCGCCTGCTTCAAGTCAAGGCACGCGCGTCTGATGTCCACGGTGGTCTGGTCGGCCACATTCTCTTTCTCGATGCCAGCCTGCGCGTACCTGGCTTTTGCCTCATCCACTTTCGCTTTCGTTGAAAAACCATCAAATACAGGGATGCTCACCGTCACGCCGGTGAACCAGTTATCGTGTCTCGAGTTGAACATGTCCCCCACCCTGTCTCCCCGGTAATAGAGATCGAGATCGGCGGTCACCTGGGGCAGCCTCCCCGCCCGCGCCATCTCAATAGACCACTTCTGCATATCGACGCCGAGAGATTTCAAGATCATTTCAGGCCTGTTCACGTATGCCTCTTTTAAAAATTCCCCCTCCCTGATCGATATCGGGGAATAGACAAGATGACCGCGCAACCGCACCGGATTATATACCGGTATGCTGAGCAATTTATTCAGCTCAGCCATCACGAGCTCAATGGATTTTTGCGCTTTGACGAGTTCAGGGATATGCAAAGAGACGGAGACCGCCGATTGGAGGAGGTCAAACCGGGACGTGGCGCCCTGGTCGAACTTGTTTTTCACATCCTGATAGTGGGCGTCTGCCTGATCAACAAGGTTCTGAGCGATGCGTTCCGTATCGTAGGCGAGGAGCAGGCCGTAATAGAGCCTCTTGGCCTCGAACCCCACGTCGAGATTCCTTGCCCGGAGCGTTTCTTCCTGGATTTTCAGATTGACCTGTGACTTTTTCACATTGGCAATATCAGCTCCGCCGTTAAATGCGGACTCAGTGGCGGAAAACGCAAGCATATGATCATTCTTGTACCCCGTGAAGACGCCCAGATCCTTCTTGCTCGACTGCAGGAAATCCGACGGAATGCCCATGACCGCATCATTGTACGTATAGCTCCCATTTACGTTCAGCTTCGGCAGGAAGTTGCTCACCGCCCCCAGAATATTCGCCCGCGCCGCCCTTATTTCCTTCTCCTGGATCTGAATCTGTTTATTGTTTGCATAGGCAATGGTGATGGCGTCGCTGATGGATAACGCGCGCGGTTCGCCACCACTCGTAGTGTCACCATACCCGCAAGGGCCGATGAGCAACACTGATAAACAGGTCAGCGTGATCGTGGAAGTATGCCCCGTGCAAAGACCTGCCATATCTTTTTACCTCTCGCCTGGACGGAATATCCGTAATTGTACAAAATCCACTACAAACCCACTCCCTAAATATTGCCGAGAAACGCGCGCGCCGCCGCATCGAGATCAACCCTCAGAAGCTGATCAACTATGCTCCGAGGTAGGCGCGGCGGATGTCGTCGCGTTCGGCGAGCTCCCTCGCGTTCCCCTCCATGCTCACCCTCCCCTCGCTCATCACATAGGCGTAGTCGCTCACCGCGAGCGCCATCCGCACATTCTGCTCCACCATGAGCATGGTCAGCCCCTCCCCCTTCAATCGCCGGATGGTTCCAAAGAGCTCCAGCACGAGGGCGGGGGCCAGGCCGAGGGAGAGCTCGTCACACATCAGTATCTCGGGATCGGCCATGAGGCCGCGCGCCACCGCCAGCATCTGCTGCTCCCCGCCGCTCAGCGTGCCTGCCTTCTGCCCCCGGCGCTCCCTGAGGCGCGGGAAGAGATCGAATACTTTCTCAAGGTTGCGCTGCATGCTCGCGCGGGCGCGCGTGGTGAACGCCCCCATCTGAAGATTTTCCAACACGCTCATGCCGGTGAACAGCTGGCGCCCCTCGGGGACAAGCGTGAGGCCGCCGCAGGCGCGGGCGTGCGTGGGGAGCGAGTTGATTTCCCGACCCCGGAAACGAACGGCGCCGCCCCAGGCAGGCAGGAGTCCCATCACCGTGCGCAGCAACGTTGTCTTCCCCACCCCGTTGCTCCCGACGAGGGCGGTGAGCTTGCCGGCCTCGAGGCGGAGCGTCACCCCCCACAGTATCTGCACCTCTCCATATCCGGCAGTAATGTCTCGAACTTCCAGCAGCGCCATCCCTCCACCTCACCTGATCAGCCTCGCGGCGGCGTTCGGGTCGCCCAGGTATGCCTCTATCACCTTCGGATCCGCCGCCACTTCTGCCGGCAGGCCATGGGCGATCATCGTGCCGTGATCCAGCACGAGTATGTGATCTGAAACACTCATCACCGCCTGCATGACATGCTCGATCATCACAATGGTAACGCCCTCCTTCCTGATGCTCCGTATTGTGCCGAGCATCAGCGAGATCTCCGTCGGGTTGAGGCCCGCCAGGACCTCGTCAAGGAGGAGCAGGCGCGGCCGCGCCGCGAGCGCGCGGGCCAGTTCCAATCGTTTTTTCTGCGCCACGTTCAGGCTGCACGCCGGCTGCGCGGCGCGTTCTGCCAGGCCGACGCGCGCCAGGACATCCTCGGCGACACGCGCGGCGGAAGAGCGGGAACACCGCTCCCGGCCGAAGCACGCCCCCACCATGACGTTCTCTAGTACCGTCAGCTCGTTCAGAGGCCGCACGACCTGGTGCGTCCGCGAAAGCCCGCGCCGCACCACCTCATAGGGCGGGAGTCCTGTGATGTCCCTCCCCTGGAAGACAATCCTGCCGATATCAGGAATGTAGACGCCGTTGACCACGTTGAAGAGGGTCGTCTTGCCGGCTCCGTTCGGCCCGAGGAGGCCGAGGATCTGCCCCTCTCTCAGGTCAAACGTCACGTCGCCGAGCGCGCGCAGGCCCCCGAAGTGCTTGGTGATCTGCCGGACCCTGAGAATCACTCGAGGACCCTCCTCAGGCGGGGGAACCGCCCGCGCAGCCAGCCGAGGACGCCCGCGGGGATAAAGAGCACGATCAGGAGGAGCGACAGGCCCGCGACCGCCAGGTGGAGGTTCTTGAAGAGGGGGCTCGTGATGAGGTAGCTCCGCAGGCGCTCGTACGCCACCGCTCCCGCGACGGGCCCCATGAGCGTCCCCTGGCCGCCCAGCATCACCATGACCATTGTCTCGATCGACATGTTCAACCGGAAGGCGTCGCCGGGCTCGACGTTGCCGTTCTTGAAGAAGTAGAGCACCCCCACCACGCCCGGGAAGAACGCCGAGAGCATGTACGCGATCGTCTTCATGCGCGGCGCCCTCACCCCCATGACCAGCGCCGCATCCTCGTCCTCGCGAATCGCCATGAGCCCCAGGCCGAACCGCGACCGTTTGACGAGGAAGCTGACCGCGACTGTCGCGAGCGCGACCGCGAGGAGCGAGGCGTACACTATCCACAAGGCCCTGGAGGCGCCGCCGTACTGCCGGTACACGGAGAAATTGACGTACAGTCCCGTGGATCCGCCAAAGGGAGCGAAGTTGCTCACGAACGCCCTCGCCGCCTCGTTGATCCCGATGGTTGCCAGGGCAAAGCAGGCGCCGCGGAGACGCAGGATGCACGCCCCGAGGATTCCCGCCAGCGTGACGGAGAAGATTCCTCCCGCCGCTGCCGCCGCGTACAGCGGCCAGCCGTGCCGGCTCAGGAGATAGAAACCGCCGTAGCCGCCGAGGCCGAAGAAGACGATGTGCCCGAAATTCACATAGCCCGTGTAGCCGAGGAGGATGTTCAGGCTCGATGCGAGCGTCACCCACATGAGCAGCGTGCTCATCTGCTCTCTCATCGTACCGCTGCCGGTCAGAAATGGCATGAGCCCTGCCGCAAGGACAAGGGCCAGTGTCAGCCAGAAACCGAAATACCGCCCCACACTCACCGCTCACCTCCGAGCAACCCTGTCGGCCTGATCAGCAGCACGAGTACAAAGAGCGCGAACTCGACCACGGGCACCCAGCTCACCGGCATGAACGCCGGGATGCCCCCTTCCAACAACCCGAGCAGAAGGCCCCCCACGAGCGCCCCCAGGGGATTGCCCAAGCCGCCGAGCACGCATACCACGAACGACCTCGTCTGGTATGCCTCGCCGCTCAAGATATTGAATGGGAAGATGGTCGCGATCAGCCCCCCCGCCACGGAGGCGAGCATCGCGCCGATGCCGAAGCTCAGCGCGAGCATCTTCGCCGAGGGGATGCCCATGAGCTCCGCGGCGGCACGGTTGCTCGCCACGGCGCGGATCGCCTTTCCCGTCCTGGTGCGGTAGAGGAACAGGTAGAGCGCCGCCGTGAGCAGCACCGCGACTCCGGCAGCCATCAGGCGGGCGCCCGGCAGGGCGAGCGGGCCGATCCGCACCGTCCTCATCGAGAAGTCGAGGTTCCTAGGCGTCGTTGTGAACAACGCGGTCCCCGCGCCGATCAGCATCATGTTGACCGCGAAGGTGGCGAGCAACGTGGAGAGATATGGAGCGCTGATGACACGATGCACCGCCACCCAGTACATGCCGACGCCGCAGATGAGGCCGATGAGGGCCACCGCCGCCAGCGCCAGGTAGGGATTGATGCCGAGGCCTGTGACCAGGAGATATGCCGCAAACATCCCGAGCGCCATGATCGCGCCGTGTGCGAGATTCACCACGCGCATGACGCCCCAGATCAGCGTGAGCCCCATGGCGGCCACGCCGTACACAAACCCCATCAGTGCCCCGTCAATCAATGGCGCTATCCAGTGCGCGGACATGTTATCGCAGCCCCCCATGGGAAACAGTCAACAGTATAGGGATAAAAGTTTAAAGTTGTTCCTTGGTAACTACTGAATTCCGGCTCCTGAGCAGTTACGTTCCTTACACTTTCAACCTTATGCTTTTGGCTGTCGTATCGGCCAGACCACCTGTTTGATCAACGCGCCCGACGCGCTCTTCTGCCACTGGATGTACACCATTTCGTGCCCGATCTGGAGGCCGTGCGCTTGTGCGCGCGCGTCGAATTTCATGCGGCCGAAGAAGGTGAGGATGTCGAGTTCGTCGAGGGCCGCCTTCACCGTGCGTGTCTCCACTGAGCCCGCCTTCTCGATCGCCCTCTGAACGATGAGGCCGGCGGCGTATCCCCCCGCGCTGTGGTATGAAGGCTCCTCGCCGAACTTCCTCCGGTACTCACTGATAAAATCGGCAACCGACGGGCCGTACCACTCGAGGCCGGCGGCCTTTGCCGACTCGGGTGTGTAGCCGCAGAGCGGCTCCCACTGGCTCGGGCCGATCACCCCGCGCGCGGCCTCGCCGAGCCCGGCGAACTTCGGCTCCGCGGCCGCCACCAGCAGCGCCACGAACTTGATCCCCAGTCCCTTCTCAAAGAGCTGCCTCGCAAACGTGCAGCCGTCTGCGAAGTGGCCCCCGCCCATGACCGCGTCGGCCGTGCGTGGGATCTTGCTGATGAACGGCGCGAAGTCGGTTGTCCCGCTGTCGTATCCCTCGAAGGTGACGATCCGGAAACCGTTTCGCTCGCCGTAGGCCCTCGCTGCGACACAGACATCGGTGGAGAATTTGTCATTCTCGCGCACGATTGCCACGCCCGTAGCGTGAGGATCCAGCTTCCTGAGGAGGTCGAAGGCGCCGGTGAGATAGCGGCTCGCGGGCGTGTACACCTGATAGACGAGGCTGTAGCCCTTCATGTGCGTGCTGTCCGATGCCGCGCCCGCGGTGATCATGATCCTGCCGTACTGCTCCGCGATGATCGCTGCCGCATCGGCGAGGCCGCTGCTGTAGGGGCTGATGAGGAACTCCGCCCCGTCGCCATTGATGAGCTTCGTGTAGAGCTCCTGCACGCGCTCCTTGCTGCTCTCGTCGTCATAGTACCTGGCGGAAAATGGCACCGCGGCGCCATCGGCAAGCTTCACGCCCCCCGCCTTGTTGACCTGTTCCATCCACAGCGTGATGCCGTTGAGCTGCCGCATGGATTCTATGTTGAGCTTGCCCGTCTGTGATACGGTGAAGCCTATAGTAACGCGCGCGCTCCCTCCCGGCTGACGGGACCCCCTGGCATTCGCGGAGGGAGACCGCTCGCAACCGCAGATGAGCGCGGCAGATAAAATGAGCGGAAACCAACAGTACAGAGCCATACGCCGGTTGGATGCCAATTTGATATTTTTCCTCATTCAGAATCCTTTTTAACCATCCTCAATGGCGACGGCAGCCGTGGGTTCGTCTGCTTTTTGAAAATCTTACCACAATTGCATGAGCGGGAATAAGTGCTATATGGAGGACAGTACCGACCATGCAGGCAGTTCGGGAAAGGGCACAGTGCTTACGACAATGCTCAGCAGGGTACTTATCAAGGGGATCTTCAGGGGACGGCACTCTCTTATTTACAGCTGCTTTTGCCACCCACCATTTTTCATGAGGATAGAGCGATCCCGCTCCGAGCGCGCTCTTTTATCGAATCATCGCCCGCTCGCCGCGGCCTGAGTAATTTATAAACACGGTCTTGGTCTGCGTAAAGAAATTGAGTCCCTCATCAGCCATTTCCCGGTCGCCATACCCCGTGGCCTTGCAGCCGCCGAAGGGGAGTTGGGCCTCTCCGCCGATAGTCGGCTCATTGATATGCACCATCCTTATCTCGGCGCGCTCGATGAAACGCATGATATTTCTCACATCACGCGTGAAAATCGCCCCCGTAAATCCGTATTTTGTCGAGTTCGAAAGCTCGATCGCCTCGTTGAAATCCTCAAATTCCGCCACGGAGAGAACAGGCCCGAAAATCTCTTCCTGGAAAATCCGCATTTCGGGCGTGATTTCATCAAAGATGGTGGGCTCGATAAAATAGCCTTTCCCGCCAACTTTCTTGCCGCCAAGTATGAGCTTCGCTCCCTCCTCTCGCCCTGTTTCGATATATGAAAGGATGCTCTCGAACTGCTTCCTGTCCACCACTGGCCCCATGGTCACCTTTGGGTCCATCCCGTTCCCGGGAATATACTCCCGCGCTTTCCTGACGAGCTTGTCCAGGAATGCGGCCTTCACATTCCTGTGGACGAGAACCCGGCTGGTGGCGGTGCAGCGCTGACCCGTTGAGCCGAATGCCCCGTCGGCAATAGCGGTCACCGCCGCATCAATGTCTCCATCCTCCATGAGCACCAGTGCGTTTTTTCCGCCCATTTCGCAGGTCACTTTTTTGTGCGTCCTCGCAGCCTCTACGATAACCCTCTGCCCCACCTCGTTCGATCCAGTGAATGATATCGCTTTGATATCCTGATGATGAACGATTGTTTCCCCAACCGAGGATCCGGGGCCGACCGCCATGTTGAGGACTCCAGGAGGAAGCCCTGCCTCCTCAAACATCTCTATGAGCATCAGGGCCGTGCCGGGAGTGAGTTCAGCCGGCTTGAACACCACGGTGTTGCCCGCAACGAGCGCGGGCGCAATTTTCCAACATGGTATCGCCCACGGGAAATTCCACGGAGTGATGAGGCCAACGACCCCCAGGGGCCTCCGGATTGTGTAGGTAAAACAATCAGCAAGTTCGGAGGGAACGGTCTGCCCATTGATCCGGAAACCTGCTCCCCCATAATATTCGAGCAGGCTGATACCCTTCTTCACCTCTCCTATCGCCTCCTTCAAAATTTTCCCCTCTTCACGCGTCATTACTTCAGCAATCTCATCCTGGCGCGCCCTCGCAAACGCGGCGACTTTCGAGACAAAGCGCCCCCTCTCGGGCGCAGGCACCTCTCTCCAATGGTCAAAAGCCTTCTTGGCAGCCTCGATTGCCTCCAAGGTCTCTTTCTCTCCCGCGGATGGAAACTCCCATACCACCTCATCAATATTTGCAGGGTTCACATTCCGCACTCTTCGAGACGAGTCTGGACAGACCCATTTCCCGTTAATATAGCTCTTGATATCCATAACATATCCCCTCTGTTTTAGTTATAATCTTGTTGCATACGCGGGACGTAAGGAAGCACATGCGTTCTAATAATTTCCACCCTACCCTATCCACAGCCCTTCAATGCGCACGGAAATACCCTTCGTTGTTTTATTGATAAAGTTGATCAATCCGCTGTGCCTCCATTGCAGCATGCACCGCCGCGGCAGGAAGAAGTACCGCATTCCGATCTTCAACTCTCCCCGCGCGGTGGAGACGAGGCCTTCGTACGCCTCAGCGGAGTAATATCCTATATCCTTATGGGCTTGGCGCCGCGGGCCCAGCGGGCCCGTCACGCACCAGACCATCACGCCATTTTTGCGGTCCACATCCATAACGACGCCGCAGTGCGTTATGGGACAGCCGCACGATATCCCCAGGGGCCTGCCGATGAGGATATCGCCTTTCGCTATTTCCATTTCCCTCGTGATCAGCGGGTTGTGGGGAATAATCGTTTCGCGCGGGCCGGGCTCGCCCGGGAACGTGTCCAGGATGAAATCATAATCCCGGCCCAGAGAATCCTTCCATTCCCCTTGCGCCCCTACCGGAGTAAAAGAGCATGTCGCGCAGCTGTGATCACCGGAAGCAACCGCGGGCTTAGTGGCGGCGACTTTGTCCTGACTCAAATGGATACACCTCTTTATCTCATCCGGTCTGGTAACGAGAATTCGAGCGAATTCGCCGCATGTTTTTGATCCGCAGAGACCGCAGTCCAAACCGGGAAGTGATTGTGCAATATTATTTTCTCCATGCATCGCATCAATCTCCTTTTGAAGTGTCTTCTATCGTCATTCCCCCTGATAGAAAATGTCCCCCTCCAGCGGCCTCACCACGCCGAAGTGCTGTTTCCACCCGATCTCCTTTTTCCCCACGCAGATGGTGCACGTGCCGATCGGGGGGCTCCCGCGCAAGTAGAGCGGGAACTGTATCTCGCTCGCCTCCTCGACTTTTTTCACCAGCGGATCAATCCCGATACCGTAGAGCGCGTTCGACTCGACCACGTAAATTTCGCGCGCCGCATCAAGAATGCGCGCCCTGAATACCTCCCGCTCGGCCTGGGAAATGAGATCGATCTTCGTCACCACGGCGATATCGGCGAGTGAGAGCATGGGGCCGATCTTCCGGGGGAGATTCATGCCGCTCGTCGCCTCCAGCACCACCATGCCCAGCGCCCCCTCAACATAGGGGGAGCAGCGCAGGCAGAGCCCCGCCGTCTCCACCAGGAGCACCGCGGCGCCCTTCTCGCTCGCCCATTCGATCGCATCCCCCAGCACCATCACGTTGCAGTGGTCGGGGCAGAGCTCGCCTGAATATACTTTCCTGGCGGGGATGCCGCACTCCTTCTCGAAAATCTCATCCTCGTCGGCATACTGCACATCAATCTTCAGGTAAGCGAGCGCAACCCCTTTTTTAGTGAGCCTCTTCACTACCTGTTTTAACACCGTGGTTTTACCGGTCGTGGGAGGACCGGCACAGATAACGAGTTTCATAATCACGCTCCATGGTTATGCGATATATCCCAGCGCCCGGAGCCTTTCCTTGAGCAGCCGGTCGCTCAGGTGTTCGCCATCCCTGATGCGGTTCCTGAAGTCCAGCATCAGATCGTCGAGCTTTCTCAATTCTTCCGCCACCCCGCGCTCCTCATCCCCGGTAATGATCACGCTCCGCATCGCCCCGTTTTTCATCGTGATCCTGAAATCGGAGAGGAGCGCAATCCGGGGATCGTGCGTGACAAAAATAAATATCTTCTCGTACTTCTTCAGGAGCTCGAGGGCGCGCGTGCGGTGTATCCCGGCGTTCTCAATTTCATCGAGGAGGATGATCGGAGAATTGCCGATGATGACCGCGTCGGCGATCAGCAGGGCGCGCGTCTGGCCCCCGGAGAGCTCGGTCATCGCGCTCTCCCTGATGATCGGCTCTCCCGTCAGCTGATTAGCGAACTCGAGTGTTTCCTCAACCACTGCCTCGCGACGGCCCGTCTGCCGTATTCCCGCGTGAATCTCCAAAAATGTTTTCACCGGGAGGTCGGATAGGAAATTCGTGTGCTGCGATATGAGGGCAATCGGGTTCTTTGCCGGATCGTACATGAGTTCCACAGGCCGGGGGATGCCATTGATGAGGACCCTTCTCCTTGAGGGGGTATTGTCGTCAGCAAAGAGCTCGATATCGTTTATCAGCGTGGTTTTGCCGCAGCCGGTAGGGCCCACGATGCTTATGATATTCCCCATTTTGAGCGTGACTTCATCCACGCTCTCTTTCTGCCCGTTTCTCCCGCAACCGCCGATTATCGTCAATTTCTCTATTTTCATGTCGCAACCTTTCTTTCGTAAGGTGAAACGTGCTTAATGTCAGGAACATAACCTCATACGTAGCCCAGGGCCTTGAGTCTTTTCCTGACCTGCTGTATCTCCTCCTTCGTCAATGAAGGTTCTTCGCTGATCTTCCCGCTGGCGGCAATATCTCTCATAACATATACAATAAAATCAGTCACAGACGTGAATCCTGTTCCCTTGATCTGATCCTTCAAGGCCAAGTAAAGCGTCTTAGGTATCTTAATAGTAGCTTTATCCATAACTGATAGGCCTCCATTTAATATAACTTAATAGCCTACAATTGTATGATCTTTCGGTTATATTGCAACTATAATTTTCCGGGTGGGTAGATGGCTTAGATGCAATATATCAGCAAGCAATGAATTATAAAATGCGAGGGCTGGACGAAAAGAGCTACTCCATCTCCTTTCAGTGCAGATGGATTGGCTTTGCCCGCGGTGCCACAGAACTTGACATGGCAGGATCGACACTTGGATGATCTATAGGGGCAGGCTGTCCGCCGTGCGTGTCTTGGCTTCTGCTTTATCCAGAGACCCCACACCATCCTTCTCCATCTGGATGAATGTTTCCTCAGGGATCTTTTGCTCATCCCCACGCCGCCTGCCCAGAATCATCAGTTTCTGGAGGAGCGTAAGATCGTCGGGTCCCTGCTTCGGGATAACCTGGTATTGCACGCGAATGCGCTTGCCCTCGGCCCTGATGGTGAAGCAGCTAAGCTCGTAAGACGGGAAATATACGTCGGGCATCAGGCGGAAATGCGTCGGCACGCGTTCGAGCCGCTTCAGCCACGTGCCGGTATTGAGCACGTAGCAGGCGCCAACCTTTCGGAGGGAGGGCACGTGCGTGTGCCCGTAGATATAGAGCGCGACCGAAGGGTCTTTTTCGAAGATCGATTTCGCCGCGGCCATATACTTCCCCTCCTTGTCGCCCCTGATATCGGCGGAGAGGTCGACGCCGTAGCGCCGGAGCGTCTCGTGGATGTCCCGCGACAGGAAGAAGATCGGGATCGCGAGGACGAGCAGGGTGGAGATGACAACGCCGTTGATCCAGAGGACCCAGTCGACGAGGCGTCCCGCCAGCCCGAAGCGGTTGCCCAATCTGAGATCGAAGACCTTTGTACGGAGGATCCCGAACCGCTGCAGCGACTGCCCAAGGTAGACGATGACACTTATCGTGAACAGGAGCAGGAAGGGCAGGAGGAGCCAGCGGAGGATGTCGCCCATCTCCCTGTAGAAGTAGTTCGACCATATCCAGAACGGAATCTCCTCGGTGGGATATACGGAGGCGAGGTCATTCAACCAGAGGCTGCGCCCCCGTTCGGCGCTCCTGCCGGCGGCCGCAACCGTGGCCACTGTGATGAAGTAGCCGGGCGGCAACCCGTAGGGGTCGCCGAAATCGGGGAAACTGTTGAAGGAGTCGCGCTGGTTGCCGTGCTCGACCCATATCGCGCGATCGCCGACGGGGCGCGTGAGGTGCGTGACGGGCTCGAGGGTGATATTGTACCCGGCGAGTTTCTCTTTCCACGCGGGAACACAGGCTAATTCATAATCGTGGTTCCCCGGCATGAGCGTGATTTTCACGCGCCGGCCGGTCTCGCTGAACTGCGCGAAAAGTGCCGGGTGCTTCCGCATGAGCAGAGCAAGTTTTTCACTGCCCTTGACCGTCGTCAACTCCCAGAAGCCGAACGCGTCGCCCGGGATGATGAGCTCCGCCGGCAGCGGGCCGTTCGCGATGCCGCGGAGGAAGGCGATCAGTTCCGGCTCGAAGTTGCACCGGTCGAGGGCCCCGTCGCCGCCGATATGGAGGTCACTGATGAAGTAATAGGTCGTGGGCGTCTCTGCGCCGCGTGAAGCGCTCTCTCCAGCCGGCAGCGCCGGTGCGGGCATGCCGACAATAAATATGCCAATAGCTATGGCGACAACGCCGCTGATGCCCGCGCGCTCAACATAACCTATACGGTCCATGCAAAACCTCTTGTAACTCCTTCATACTGAATGGCTGTTGCGTGAAAGAAATGTGGATGCGTTGCCGACAAAGGGATGCTCAGTGTTTAACAATGTTCTGTTGTGCTTCCTTTAACCTGCCCAGGAATTTTCCTCTATGCAATTGGAAGGTCCATTTCTTGAGGACATTCGAACCGACAAGCCTGAAAAAGTAGTTGCGCCATCGCCGGTACCATCTTCTCCAGCCTGATTTGATATTAAAAACGTAAAGCAGCAGATACGGAAACGTAAGAATATTCAGGAGAAACATCAACCAACACCGCGCATTGTAAAATCGACCCATAATGCTCCGCACCGCACGCTGCATCTCCTCGGCGGCAATGGGAGGGTCGGGTTCGAAAATGGGGAAGCTTGCATCGTAATACTCCCAGCCCAGATCGCTGCGGGAATAAATCCTGTTCTGGCGTGCGAGCCGCTCCCGCAATGCCGTGCCGGGAAGGGGAACGGGCAGCACCACCTGGATCGTGTCGATCCGCGCCTGCTTTATAAATCTCCTGTAATAATTCACTCTCTCTGCGGCGGACATCGTGAAGGCGGCGCCTTCCTTCATGGGGTAGCCGAAGATAAACATCCCATGTACGAAAAAACCGAAATGATGAAACGTCCTGCTCAATTCCACCATGTCCTCAGGCCGGAGCCTCTTGTTCATCGCCCTGAGTTCCTCGGGTATCGGCGACTCGAAACCGATCGCGACGACATTGATACCCGCATCTCTCATCGCCTTAAGGATCTCTGTATCTTTTGCCGCATCCAGGCGAATTTGCACGGTGAATCTCAGGCGTCTTCCAATGTGCTCTTGATAATTCTTTAACAGGGCGCACAGTCGCAGTGTTTCATCACGATCCTGGCCAAAAAGGTCATCCACAATAAAGAAGTGCCTCGCGCGCATGGTCTCCACGATCTTGCCAACCTGCGCAACCAACCTCTCGGGAGAGGCATAGCGCGGCCTTCCTTTCACCGTGCAGAACTCGCAGTTCATCCCGCATCCGCGCACCCTCCCCACGGGGAAAAGGGTGAGCCTGGCGTATCTCAGCAGATAAAAATCGGGCAATGGCAGCGCATCGAGATCCTGTATCGGAGGACGGACGGGTGTGCGGATTTTCTCTCCATCTTCCCTATACACCAGACCGGCGATCGAACAAAGATCATCGCCCCCCCTCAAGGCACGCAAAAGCTCCTTGATAACCTCTTCGCCCTCCCCCAGCACGATGCAGTCAATATCCGACGATAGCGCTTCCGGTATCGTCTCATCCACAAAGTGCTGCCCCCCTGCGAGGGTTACGGCCCCCCTGCTCTTGTAGAAGCGCGCTAACTCATACACACGAGGGATGGTGCTCGTGAGCCCCCCGTAGAATCCCACAACATCCGCCGGCCTCTGCTTCTGGATCACTTCATGGTCCGCGCCGCGGGTGGCGCTCACAGGGCCATATCTGCGAAGGTTGTTCTCGTCGATAACCTCGACCTCCCAACCCTCGACCTCGCGGGCAGAACTGGCGACACACACCGCCCCGAGGGACGTCGTCCTGTCGGCGAGGAAGGAATACACGTTGAATGCCGGATAGACGGGCACTACTATCCGCAGCAAATATCGCCTTTTAGGTGGCAGGTTATATCTCATATCGAGCAATCACGGATCATCCGCATGTTGCGGTTCTGGTGCAGGCGCTGGCATAGCGTCTTGGCACGGAGTATTTTATCGTGGGGCAATTATATCATCTATGCACTAACACCCAAGCAAAATGCGTGTGCGTAAGGTAGTGCGGCCAAATCATTGTTTATCCGCCGGCGCCTCTCATGCTATACTTCACACTCATTTATCACGTGCGCACAAGGGAGAAACCATGTACACGCTGGGCATGATCGCCCCCACGCCATTTTTTTCAGACAGGGGCTGCCATGTGAGGATCTACGGCCAGGTAAAGGCGCTCAAAAAACTGGGGAACCGGGTTGTCCTGTGCACCTATCACCTGGGCAAGGATATCCCCGGGATCGAGGCGAGGCGCATCCCGCGGATTCCCTGGTACAACAAGACTTCTGCGGGCCCCTCCGTTCACAAGTTCTACCTGGATATCCTCCTCTTCCTCACGTCCGCCCGGGCGTACCGCGCCGCGGCCCCTGACATCCTCCACGCATACCTCCACGAGGGGAGTTTTATCGCTGACGTCTATCGCCGCTTCAGAAAGCTGCCACTCGTCGTCGATCTCCAGGGGAGCCTCACCGACGAACTGAGGGCGCACGGTTTCTTCAGCGGGAGTAAAACGCTCTACCGATTTTTCAGCTTCCTCGAGCGCGCATCCATAAAGAACGCGGATGCCATACTCGCATCATCGGAAATGGTCGCGGGCGTCGTGCGCGGATCCGGTATGGTCAACCCCGACAGGGTGCACCTCATCCCGGACGGCGTCGACACGGCGCAGTTTGCGCCCCGCGAGAACAAGAAAGAACTCCGGGAAATGCTCGGCCTTCCCCCGGACCGCACGATAGTCGTCTATAGCGGGCTGCTCACGCGGTACCAGGGCGCGGACATCCTGCTCCGGGTGGCCGCCCGGTTGAAGCGCCGATCGAACGACCCCTACTTCGTCATCATCGGCTTTCCCGACGTGGAGATCTACGAGAAACAGGCGCACGACCTCGGGCTCAGCGGCAGGGTCCGCTTCACGGGGAGGCTCGACTACCGGGAAGAGGTACCCCTCTATCTCGCGGCATCGGACGTCGCGGTCTCGCCGAAGATCTCCAAATCAGAGGCAAACCTGAAGCTGCTCGACTACATGGCCGCGGGCCTGCCGACGGTGGTCTTCGACAACCAGGTAAACAGGGATTGCCTGGGAGAGGACGGTGTGTACGCCGATTTCAATGATGAAAAATCATTCGCCGCGAAACTCGGGGAGGTCATCGATGACTCGAGGGGATCAGCGGAGCTCGGACGGCGGCTCAGGAAAAGGGCAGAGGAGAAATTTTCATGGGACGCCATCGCACGAAAGATAATGAATATCTACGCACATGTCATGTCGGCTGTGATAATCAGCCTCCAGTTTGATTTCGCGCTCCATCTCCTCGCCGAGGCTGAAACCTTCTCAGAATTTGTATGAGGCGGCCGGAGGCGCTCACGGCGATACTAATTCCTGCAGGGGAGAACCGTCCCCCTGGCTCAACCAAGGGAACACAGTAGCGCGATGAAGAAGATATGTGTCCTCGGCAACTTTTCCGGCCGGAACATGGGCGATGCGGCGATCCTGGGGGGGCTCCTCGAGGACGTTTCCGCACTCTATCCTGACGCGTCCTTCATTGTCCCGACAATCAAACCCTCGTTTGTGAGGCGCGCATACTCACGCTACAAGGTGCGGCCGGTCTCCCTCATGCCGTGGAACCTGAGCCTGAAAATCCTCGGCATCCCCGTTTTTACCTCCACCCTCCGCTCCGACATCATCCTCGTCACCGATGCCATCCTGTTTGATCGCAGGCTCTACGACCCCACGCACAATTACCTCCTCACCCTCTCATATGTCCTGCCGCTTGCCCACAGGCGCGGGATACCGATCATCCTCTACAACATGAGTCTCGGGCCCGTGAAAACGCGGGTGGGGACCTCCCGCCTCCGCCGCGTGCTCGAGTGCTGCGACCTCATCATCACGCGCGATGCGGAATCACAGGACCTCGCCCGCCGGCTCGGCGTGGGAGAGGGAAAGCTCCGCCTCGGGGCCGACTGCGCGCTCAATATTGTTCCCTCCAGCGATGAGAGGCTGCAGGAGATACTCAGGCGCGAACGATTCTGGACGGATGGGAAACCCCTTGTGGGTTTCAACATCAACAGCTATCTGGACACCGATGTGAGGGCCGGCGGGAAAGGGGTCAACCGAGACTATGTGCTCCGTGTGATGAGCGCCGTCATCGACAGGGCGATTTCCACCTTCGACGTCAATGCCCTTCTCGTCATCACGCAGCCCATGGACACGGCCATCTCGACAGAGCTCATGACCCGCGTGAAGCGTTCCGGGCGCATAAAATCAATTTCCAACAGAGAGCACTCCCCCGGTGATCTCGCGAAGGTGCTCTCGCGGTGCGCCATCGTCACCGCCATGCGGACGCACTGCCTCATCCTCGCCTCAGCGATGGGCACTCCGGTCGCCGGAATCGTCTCCTATCCCAAGAACAGGGGATATCTGCGCTCGATCGACATGGGAGACCGGCTCCTCGAATTCGACGCGTTCACCGAAGAGAGCCTCTGGCAGCTCGTGGAGCGAACCTGGCGGGACCGGGAAGAGCTCCGCCGGCGCCTCCGCCCCGCCATCGAGAGGGAAAAGGCCAGGGCGAGGGAAAGCGCGGCCCTCCTGAGGCCTTACATCGCACGGGTGACCTGAGATGAGATCCGCACCTGAACGGCCGAGCGCCGCGGCCGGCTGCCACCCGACCCGATTCCGCGCCGGCGAAGGGACCGACGGATGAAGGGCAGGCTGTTGTTCCTTTTCTGCGCCGGGCTGTTCCTGCTCGCAATTGTTTTCAGTTACCCCCCTCGTCCGTCATATCAACCATGGGCTCCCCTGCTCCTTCATCCCCATCCCCGGGATTGAACTCGCGCGCCTGGAGGTCGTATCCGCCCTCGGGGAGGTACTCGCGAGCAGGGCCCTGCAACTCCGGGAACGGCCGCTCCCCAATGCGTATGAGCCAATCACGCTTCAAATCGAGCTCACCAAGCCAGAGCTGATTTCATTTCCGGCCATGGCCCTCACCGAAAGCCCGCCTCAGTCTCGACAGGATAGAGGTGGAGCAAGTGCCAGAATAGCGCGCATGGGTTCCCATGCTCCACGTGCCGACTCTTCGCCGGGGAGCGTGATGGCAGGCGTTCAGGGCGCGGGCGCGTAGCACAATATAACTTCTTTTATCTCCTGCGATTTCCTCTCCTCATCCCAGCCGAGTGCGGAGCCCATGAGCTCCGCACACGCCCCCAGGCACTCATCCCCCGGCTTACCCGCGGAACCCAGTTCGGTGCGCCTGAAGATGACGTCGGCAAGCGCAAGCGCCATCTCCGCGCGGGCCGCGTGGACGATTTCTGCGCCAATCACCCACTGCTGCCCCGGGAGCGGGCGGGCGAGCGAGGGATCCTCCCGGACGCGGGAGAGTATATCGCCGTAGCGCGAGCCGTAGTGATAGACAAGGTGGGCCATGCTCTCCTCCGTCACGCCCGGGGGCCTGGAGCGCACGGCACCCGCCAGAAAATCATCGAAACGCTCGATATCGCCGCCATAGATCGGGACCTCGCCGCTGCGGCTCTTCACAAAGTCCATTCCCAGTTTTTCCAGCGCGAGATCAACGGCTTTTTCCGCGACGTCGCGCGCCGTCGTGTACTTCACCCCCATCACGGTCACGAGACCATCCCACCCGTCAGCCCGCGAGTGGTCGGTGATGCGGTAGTGCTTTCTGACGACGACCTCGCCCGTCCGGGCGCTCACGTTGCGCATCGGGAGGAGTCCGCCGTAAAAAAAGGTTACATCCTCGCGCACGAGCCGCGCATCGGGATAGGCCCTGTTGATTTCCGAGAGAAAGGCGGCGATGTCTTCCTCGCTCACCCTGTAACTGTCCGGGTCTCCCTCATACGGCCTGAACGCAGTCCCCGCGAGGCAGACGTCGCGCCAGGGAGTGACAAAGTAGAGGCGCGAGCTCTTCCTGACGAGCGCCTCCTCCTCGATGAGGCCGGCGCGGCTCGAGAGGCCCGCCGCACAGCCGCCGAGGAACCGGCGCGTCACGAGATTCATCGCCGCGGTGAGCCCGCGGGGGCGTGAGGAGAGACCCGGCGAGAGCCGCTCGAGAACTTTATCGATCCACGGGCCCGCGGTATTGAGCACGAGGCGGCTCCGGATGTCAATGGCCGCGCCGGTGATGGTGTCACGGGCTCTGACGCCGCACACGCGACGGCCCTGCGTGAGGAATCCCGTCGCCTCGAGATAGTTGGCGGCATCAGCCCCCCTCTCGCACGCCGCGAGGAGGAACGAGAGCACAAGGCGCTCCGAGTTGTGGGTCTGGCAGTCGTACCAGACCGCCCCGCCGGTCAGTCCCTTCCGAGGAACGCCTGGGAGCAGCCCGACAAGCTCGCTCCGGGAGATGATCCGGCCGCGCGGAAGACGCTTCTGTGGGTCATCCAAACGGTTCCTGTCGAATCCTATGATGTCATTGAGGAGGAGTGCGACCGCAAGCGCCAGCCGGCTCTCTGTCATGTGACCATACGTCGGCATGACGCAGCGGAGGGGATGGACGAACTGGGGGGCTATTTTCATGAGCGTGCGCCGCTCCCGTATGGATTCGCGCATGCGGATGATATCGAGCTGCTGGAGATAGCGCAGCCCCCCATGGATGATCTTCTGGCTGTTCTGTGATGTCGCTGCGCCGAAATCGCCCTTGTCGATTATGGCGACCTTCAGCCCCCTCATGGTGGCGTCCCAGACCGCGCAGGCGCCATAGATCCCGGCGCCGACGATCACCATGTCGTATTCCTGAGATTCCAGCCTCGCGAGGTCGCGTTTCATGGTATTCCTGCGTTATCGTTTAGTGACGTGTCTAGTAACTGAATTCCGGCTCCTGAGCAATTACCGTGTCTATGCATCTCTCGATGTGCAAAGGGCCTTGCGCCAGCCAAAAGTATCACTCCACGCCTTTTCTGTCAACGGTCGAGACCTCGCCTGACTGCTCTTGCGAACTCCTCACGGATTTTGTAGAATTTTCACACTATGTGTCGCATTTTCACGCTGCACATCATCCCGGTGGCGACATATCTCTTCCGCCTCGCCTTCCGCACATTCGACATGTGGTGGTACATATAGGCAGGATCAGAAAACCCATCGCCGCAGAAGAGGCGGCAGATGCGAAAGGAACACACTCATGATGAAATATTATTATCTCATGCTTTCTGTCGTCTTCTTCGCTGGTAATGCCCTTGGCGGGGGCATTGAACTCAACAAGGACGCGGTTTCCGTGAGTCCACCGGACCCAGATGAGAGCGTTACCATCGCCGGGCCGCCGGGGTGCGTCATCGGCATGCCTCCAATTTACATAATGGCTCGGAACAAAAAAACCGGCATGGCTGTCAACACCTCTGCGCTTTCCAACGGAAGTTTCAGCCTCCGCATCCCGGCGAGCGGTATGGATACCGTGAAGCTCACCTTTGTTTCCGCCAATGGCAAGAAGAAAGATTTGACCGTGAAAATCCAGCCGGCGGCGCGGGGCTACGAGGCGGGGGCGCAGCGGCAGGAGAGACCCGAGGTGAATGTTGATCTCGGCCAATTTTCTCAATTCGGCGCGCCGGAGGTGGTGCAGGTCAAGCCCGACGGCAGGGGCGGTCATACCGTGCACGTGGGCGCGCGCCCGACAATGAAACCCCCTCTGCCAACGCCGACCGGAACCGCCGCCCCGGCCCTGCCCCCGTCTCCCCAACCGCAAGAAACAGCGCCCCCGAATCCCACCGTTGATGAAGGCGATGCAACTCCTTCCGCTGAAGGAAGCCCAGGGGCATACGAGGGGAGGCGGTAGCCCTCATGGGAAGGCGTCGTGAAGAAACATGCCTTATCGGTGCTCACACTCCTCATCTCCCCCCGTTCCACCTGAGCTTCTTTGTCATGTGGGAGGGACAAGTAAATAGAATTGGTTATTATTGCAGGGGCTCGATCCTTCGGCTTCGCTCAGGACAAGTTTCCCGCCTGCGGCGGGCAGGTATCGAGCTTGCCCGGACGGGCCCTGTGGGCGGGTCGGATGAATCCCTGCCCGCCGGCAGGCAGGCGATCCCTACATTACCCGCCATTTCGGGACGTAATGGGTCAGTTTTACAGGGGTAACGGTAAATGATGTTCGCCACGGATTTTCACGGATAACCACACGGATGGCCGCAGATGAAGCTTTCTTTTCATCTGTGAATATCCGTCATAATCCGTCCCGCTTAGCGGGATCCGTGGCCCCCCCCCATAAGTGATAATCATACAAAGGCGAAAAGAACAAGTGTACAATCTCTGTGCAAGGTGGCTCGGCGACGGCGAGCCGGAAAGGAGGCTGCGATGGCCTTGTACGGTGGATTGGATCTGCACGGTGACAACGTGTATGTGGGTCTGA
>JAPLCX010000046.1 GCA_026392035.1 Candidatus Auribacterota bacterium
ACATGTTACAGTGTGTGAAAAGCCGGGTGAAAAACTCTCTATCTACATTGGCGAAGAGAAAGTTGCGACATTTTATACGCAACGCTAAAACAGTTCGGTTTTAAATGTTCCGAAGAGTCCAGTTTTAAAAGTTACGCAACACCGGGTCCGAAAATTATTGATATTGCATGTGTCATTTGGCACGATGAGTGCCCTGCCCCGGCACTTCACCGGGGTAAACGGTATGAGCAGCGTCAACGATTCTAACTGCGCACACGACTGAAACGGTTCGAACGGTTCAAATCATTGTGAAATACCTGAGGTACATGCCATGAGCCTTGAGGAAGAGATTCTCTCGATCGAGCAGGAAGCGGCAGCGATAGTGGCGTCCGCACGGGCGGAGGCAAAGAGCCTGCTGGGCACGATTGAAGGGAGGAAAGCGCACGTGGCAAAAGAGATATTGCAGCGGATCGAAAAAGAAAAGAAACGCATCGAGGAGAAGAGCGCGGTGAGGCTGAGGGAGAGCCTTGCCGGCGTTGAGCGGGACATGCGCATCGGTGTTGAAGCGGTAGAGAAGGCCGGGAGGGAGAAGGCGGCGGGGTGCGTGCGCGCCATTCTGGAGAATCTCCTCGGGCGATAAACGAATCCTATGGCCATTGACAGGATGACAAAGCTCACCGTCCTCTTTTCCACACAGGAGGGGGAGAGGTTTGAGGAGTGGCTCTATTCGCGGGCCGCGCTCCACTTGGTGAGCCTTGAGCGGGAGTTCACGAAGCTCAGCGCGGCGGCGATCCCCCTCTCCATTGACGAGCAGGATGCGGCGGAGAAGCTCTCGATGGCGGAGGCGCTTCTGGTTGAGGCTGACAGCCTCGCCAAGGAAAAGAAGAACTTCATCGACGGCATGCTCCCCGTGAAAACCGTCGTGCGGGAGGGGGATCTCCGGGAAGCCCTCACAACGGTCCCCCTCGAGGAGCTCCACGCCCAGGTCGCGCGAAAGAGCCGCGGCGTCAGGGATTGCCACGCACGGCTCTCTCTCCTCGCGCGAGAACGGCAGCACCTCTCCCACTTTTTATTCCTGGAGATTCCCATGAGCGAGCTCCGGCAGCTCGCCAGGACGTTCTGCCTCGTCGCTGAGGGCAGCACCGCGCGGCTGGACAACGTCGCGAGGGACAGGGAGGCGGCGGACCTGCTCGCTTGGGAGGTGAGGCGGAGGCAGGGGGCGCTCCTTACGATCGTGGTTGCGGGGAAGAAGAGGGACGCCGCGAAATGCGCGGACATTGTGAGGGCTCACGGTTTTCACATCCTTGAGTATCCCGACCTGTCGGTCGCCGTCCGGGACCGCATAGAGCAAATAGATCGCGAGGATGAGGAAACCCGCGCGGAGTTTTGCGCCCTCCAGGATGAGTTGAAGTCACTCCTCTCCCCGGGCGTGGTACATAACCTGCGATGTCTGGCGGGGTACTGGGAGAGCGAAAGGAAGAGGGCGGAGAAGGCGCGCACCATACTGTGCTCAAGAAGGGTGGGAGTGGCGAGGGGATATGTCCGCTCAGCGGACGCCGCCTCCTTCATCGCGGAGGTGGCGAAGGAGTTCCCCGGGGCGAGCATCATCGCCGCCGACCCCGTCCCGGGCGATGCCGTCCCCGTGTCCATCAGGTTGCCCCGATGGCTCAGGCCGTTCGAGCTCCTCATCAATATGTTCGGGCTCCCCGACTATTTCAGCATTGATCCCACGCCCTACCTGGCAGTCGTTTTCCTGGTGTTTTTCGGCATCTGCTTCGCCGATGTCGTGTACGGGCTTCTGCTCATGCTTCTCTCCCGGCTCATGATGCGGAGGTACCGCCTCCAGGATAACCTCAGGGAGTTCTTCCGGCTCTTTTACTACTGTGGGATCAGCACCGTCATCTTCGGCGTCCTCACGGGAAGCTGGGCCGCCGATATTTATAATTACTTCGGTCCGAGCAACGCCTTCCAGCGCTTTGTCCAGAAGACCACCGTTCTGGACATGCTCGCAAAACCGGTTATCGCGCTGATGATCGCGCTCGCTATAGGGGTGGCCAATCAGTTCTACGGGATCGTGATGCGTATGGTCAAGGATATACGCCAGTCGAACTGGAAGGGAGCCGTGTATGACGGGGCGTTCTGGCTCATCTATCTCGGAGGGTTGCTTGCCGCGGCGATCACGGGCATTTCGGGCCGCGGGGGGAGCATCGCCCGCGGGGTGAGCCTTGTGGCGGTGGCAGGGGGAGCAGTGGGCCTCGTGCTCACCCAGGGACGGGACGAGAAAAGCATCGCGGGCAAGGCGATCTTCGGCGTGGTAAGCCTCTACGGGATTGTGGGGGGATACGGCACGGTATCCTTCATCGGCGACGTCCTCTCCTACTCGCGTCTCCTGGCCCTGGGGTTGACCACCTACATCGTCGGAATGTCGTTCAATATCATCGCGAAGGTCGTCCCGCAGATTATCACCAGTCTCTTCCCGTCCACCGCGGGTGCGATGTCCAGCCCGGCCGTGGGAGGGCTGCTCGTCGTTCTTGTGATGGTCTCCGGACACCTTTTTAATTTTTTCCTGAGCATCCTGAGCGCGTTTGTGCACTCTGCGCGGCTCATACTCCTCGAGTGGTTTGGGCGATTCTACCAGGGGGGAGGGGAGTGGTTCCAGCCGCACGGTTACTCGAGCGCTACCGTGGAGCTCGTGAAATAAGTAGTTTTTCACCACGGAGGCACTGAGAGCACGGAGAAAAGAAGTGGGAGAACAGAGAAAAGGTTTAATTTCTACAAAGAGTAAAAGAGGTCAAGAGACACGCGTAGTTTCTGTTGCTCTTTATGAGAAGACAATTACTCCGTGTCCTCCGTGTCTCCGTGGTGATAATTATGCATAAAAGGAAGGAGGGAGTGAAGCATGACTGAGTTACTACGTCACTATTTTTTACAGTCCGGCTACGCATGGGCGATTGCCGGGGCGATGGCGGCGGTAATGCTCGGGGGGGTGGGGAGCGCTAAGGGCATCAGGATCGCGGGGGCGCAGGCGGGCGGCGTCCTTTCGGAGCAGCCGGAGCTCTTCGGGAAGCTCCTCGTCCTCATCGCGTTGCCCGGCACGCAGGGGTTTTACGGCTTCATCTGCGCGATCATGATTGCCATGCGCAGCGGGTTGATCGCGGGGAAGGTGGAGATGACGCCGACGGTCGGGCTCAGCCTGTTTTTTATAGGGCTCTGCACGGGCATCGTGGAGTGGCAGAGCGCGATTTCCCAGGGAGAGGCCTCCGCAGCGGCGATCAACCTCACCGCGAAGAAGCCCGATGAGAGCGGCAGGGCCATCCTCCTGCCGGCGCTGGTAGAAACCTACGCGGTCATAGCGCTCCTCGCGGCGATTTTGATGATTCTCTGGGTCACCAAGCCGGACCTGATCGTCACAATGGGCCCTGTCGCAAAATGAAGAAGGCCGTGGAACAGATACAGAAGGCAGTGGTGGAGGAAGCCAAGGCTGAGGCGGCCCACATCCTCCACGAGGCGAACAAAGAGATGGAGCGGCTTCTCGAGGACTCCAGGAGAGAAGAGGAGCATAGGGCCGAGGCCCATCTCCGCGAGGAGAAGGCGCGCATGGAGCTGGCGGCGCTGAGGGAGATATCCCGCGCCCAGCTCAAGGCGAGGCTCGCCTGCCTCGACGCGCGCAACAGGGTGCTCGAGTGCATTTTCTCCCGGGCAATGGATGAGGCGCTCCAGCTTCCCCCCGCGCGCTACCGGGAAATTCTGCGCCGGTGGCTGGGCGAGCTTGAGACATCCGCTGGAGGGGATATCCTCCCCGCCGCGCGCGACGCGGAGGCTCTCGCCGGCCTAATCGGCGAGATGAACCCATCGCGGGACGCGGGCTCGCGGCTGACGCTTTCCCGCGAGAGGTCCCGCTTCCTGAGTGGATTCATTTTCAGCACTCCGCGCTACGAGGTGACGAAGTCTCTGGAGGCATGGATGGAGGAGCAGAAACGCAGTATGGCTCCCTGGCTTGAGAAGGAGCTGTTTGGAGAGGCGGGCAATGCCCACGCTGATTAACGCGCCGGAAAACTGGTGCTACATCTCCGGTCGGTGCGCGTCGCTTGAGGCGGGACTCCTGGGCCGGGAGTTTTTCCGCGAGATTCTCCAGGAGGGGACACAAGAGGGGGCCTATGCGCGGCTCTCCAAGTCCCCCTACGCCGAAATCTTCCCCCACCCACGCGACCTGTGCGACTACGACCGCCTCGTGACCGACCATCTGCGCGCGGAACTCCGCTCCATCGCCGCGGATAGTCCGTCGCCGGGGCCGGCGGACATATTCCTCTCCGAGCTGGAGCTGCGCGACGTCCACGCCGTGCTCATCCGGCAGGGGATTGCACGCGCCGATGCGGCGGAGACAGAGAAGTGGGCGGAGCGCCTGGGCGAGGGGTTCCCCTGGATGCGAGGATTTTCGGTCGGCGGCGCAGGCAGAACGCTTTTCATCTCGCAGCCCGTGCGCGCCCTTTCCCTCTGGGCCGACGCAGCGTACCTCTCGAGGGTGATGGAGTTTGCGTCCGGGGAGCCGGGGCTCCTGCCCTACATACAGGCGCTCATCTCCCTGCGCATGTTGGCGGTGTGCTGGCGTGCGGTGGAGAGCGGGCTTGACGCGAGGTGGCTTGCGGCATTCTTCTTCAGGGATGGTTTGCCCTCGCCGCCGCTTGACGAGGTCGCCGCGGCGGCACGGGGGGCGTCGCCGCTCGGGCTTATCAGGTTATTCGGACCGGCGGATTTCTCCCCCCCGGGCGAGGAGTTACGCGAATCACTGGGCAGGGACATTGACGACTATCTCACCCGGTTGGCGGGGAGGGGGAGGCACGATACCTACGGGGCCGGCCGCGTCCTCCACTACGCGCGGCAGGTATGGGTTGAACATTTTAACCTCAGGCTATGCGTGGCGGCGGTACTCACGCCGCTCCCGCTCACGCAAGCCCAGGTGAGGCTGAGGAATGACTGACGGCAGGGTGTGCATGGTAGGGAGCGCGCAGGTCATCCTCCCCTTCAAGGCGGGGGGTGCGGTACTGTATCCCGCCGAGAATCCTGAGGGCGTGGCGAGGGCGCTCAAGGAGATAGGCGCGCAGCCCGGGAGTTCCCTGGTGCTCATCACGGAAGAGGCCGCCGCGGCATCTCCCGACGAGGTTGGGGATTTCGAAGAGGCGGAGCGGCACGCCCTCATGATTATTCCCACGCGGAAGTCGGAAAAGAGTGCCGGGCTTGAGAGGATGAGAGAGCTCATCGTGCGGTCCGTGGGCGTTGACCTGATTGCCCGGGCCCCGTCGGAGAAAATCAGCGAGGAGATAACGCTTGAGGTGGAATCCGCTGAATAGGGGTTTCAAGCACTGAGAACACTGAGTATACTGAAGGATACAAACGGTTTTTCAGCGCCTTCAGTGTCCTCAGTGGTTTAAGAAGATGATTAAGGAGAGTGAGGGATGAACAACGAGCGGCGCGAGGGGAGAATCGTCAAGGTGAGCGGGCCCCTGGTGGTGGCCTGCGGCCTCGAGGGGACGAAGATGTACGAGATGGTGCGGGTGGGGAAGCTGGGCCTCTTCGGCGAGGTCATTGAGATACGCGGGGACCGCTTCTCGATCCAGGTGTACGAGGAGACGGGAGGAATAGGTCCCGGCGAACCCGTGGCGGGTACCGGCGCCGCGCTCACAGTGGAACTCGCCCCCGGCCTGCTCACCTCCATCTTTGACGGCGTTCAGCGCCCCCTGGACAAACTTCGGGCGGCGTTCGGTGATTTCATTGTGCGCGGGGCGGAGACGCCGTCTTTGGACAGGAAGAAGAAGTGGCGCTTCACTCCGCGAAAGAAGAGGGGGGAGAAGGTGATCGGGGGAGACATCATCGGCGTGATCCCCGAGACTCCCGTCGTTGAGCACCGCGTCATGGTGCCCCCGGGCGTGGAGGGGACCATCGCCTCCATCGCGGAAAAAGAGGCCACCATCGAGGAGACGATCGCGGTGATAAAGACCGCGGAGGGGGAGGAGCGCCTGACCCTCCTGCAGAAGTGGCCGGTGAGAGTGGCCAGGCCCGTGACGAGGCGGATGCCTCCCGTCGTTCCCCTCGTGACAGGTCAGAGAGTCCTGGACACGCTCTTCCCCATCACGAAGGGCGGGACTGCCTGCGTGCCGGGGCCGTTCGGGAGCGGGAAGACGGTCGTCCAGCACCAGCTCGCGAAGTGGGCCGATGCCGACCTGATCGTGTACGTCGGCTGCGGCGAGCGGGGGAACGAGATGACAGACGTGCTCATTGAATTCCCCGAGCTGACCGACCCCCGTTCCGGGAGGCCGCTCATCGAGAGGACCGTCCTCGTGGCGAACACCTCCAACATGCCCGTTGCCGCGCGTGAAGCGTCGGTGTTCACCGGCATTACCATGGCGGAGTACTACCGGGATATGGGGTACAGCGTCGCGCTCATGGCGGATTCCACCTCCCGGTGGGCGGAGGCAATGCGCGAGATGTCCGGCAGGCTCGAGGAGATGCCGGGTGAAGAGGGGTATCCCGCCTACCTGTCCTCCCGCCTCGCGAGTTTCTATGAGAGGGCGGGGCGCGCCATCTGCCTCGGGGCGGACGGGAGGGAGGGGAGCCTGTCGGTGATAGGTGCTGTCTCTCCCCCCGGGGGGGACCTCTCCGAGCCGGTCGTGCAGGCCACGCTCAGGGTGGTGAAGGTTTTCTGGAGCCTTGACGACAAGCTCGCAGGCCAGCGGCATTTCCCGGCAATAAACTGGCTCTCCAGCTACTCGCTCTACCAGGACCTCGTCGACAGGGCGTGCAACGCCTCGGTGAGCCAGTACTGGTCAAAGAACCGCCAGGAGGCAATGGCAATTCTGAAGAGGGAGGCGGAGCTGGAGGAACTCGTGCGGCTGGTGGGGATGGACGCCCTCTCCCCGCAGGACCGCCTGCTGATGGAGGCGGCGAAGATGATACGTGAGGATTTCCTCCATCAGAACGCCTATGATCCTGTGGACACCTATACATCTCCCCCAAAACAGTTCAAGCTCCTCCAAATCGTCCTCACGTTCTACCACTACGCCTACCAGGCCCTCGCGGTGGGAACGGAGCTCGAGGATCTCATCGCCCTCCCGGTGCGGGAGGAGATATCCCGGGCAAAGAACGTTCCCGAGTCGGAGATGTCCAGGCTTGAAGAACTCATAAAAAATATCAAGGCGTCCATAGAGGCACTCAAACCCAGCGGAGAACGAGTATGAGCAAAGAATATCTTACCGTAGAGAACATCGTCGGTCCGGTGATACTCGTCCAGTACGTGGGCGGGGTTTCCTACGCCGAGATTGCCGAAATCTCCATGCCCGGCGGCGGTGTGCGGCACGGGCAGGTGCTGGAGGTCCACGAGGATAAGGCACTCGTCCAGGTCTTTGAGGGGACGAGCGGCCTGACCCCGGGCGAGGTGAGGGTGAAGTTCCTGGGGAAGGGCCTTCAGCTCGGACTCTCCCGCGACATCCTGGGGAGGACGTTTGACGGCTTCGGGAAGACGATCGACGGCGGCCCTGCCATCATCCCGGAAAAATACCAGGACGTGAACGGGATGCCGATAAACCCGGAGGCGCGGGATTACCCTACCGAGTTCATCCAGACGGGAATATCCACAATTGACGTGCTCAACACGCTCGTGCGCGGGCAGAAGCTGCCCATCTTCTCCGGCTCCGGGCTGCCGCACTCCCGCCTCGCAGCCCAGATCGCCCGGCAGGCGAAGGTTCTCAAGACCGGCGAGCAGTTCGCCGTCGTGTTCGCGGCAATGGGCATCACCTTTGAGGAAGCCAATTTCTTCATGGGGGAGTTTGAGAAGACGGGAGCGCTGGAGAGGGCGGTGCTCTTCATCAACCTCGCCAACGACCCGCCCATTGAGCGCATCGCCGTTCCCAAGATGGCGCTCACGGCCGCGGAGTACCTCGCCTATGAGCTCGGGATGCACATCCTTGTCATCCTCACCGACATGACCAACTACTGCGAGGCCCTGCGCGAGATTTCGGCCGCGAGAAAGGAGATTCCCTCGCGGAGAGGCTACCCGGGGTACCTCTACACCGACCTCTCCATGATATACGAGAGGGCGGGCAGGATCAAGGGGAAGAAGGGCTCCATCACGCAGATGCCGATTCTCACCATGCCCGAGGACGACAAGACACACCCCATTCCCGACCTCACCGGCTACATCACCGAGGGCCAGATACTGCTCTCCCGGCCCCTCAACAACGAGGGCATCTACCCGCCCGTGGACGTCCTGCCGTCCCTCTCTCGTCTCAAGGACAAGGGAATCGGCGAGGGAAAGACCCGCGAGGATCACTCGGGCGTCATGAACCAGCTCTACGCGGCGTACGCCAAGGGGAAGTCCGCGCAGGAGATCGCGGTTGTCCTCGGCGAGTCCGCCCTGACCCCCCTGGACCTCCTGTACGTGAAATTTGCCGAGAGATTTGAGAGGGAATTCATCAGGCAAGGGGAGAACGAGAACAGGGACATCGTCACCTCGCTCACCATCGGGTGGAATCTCCTGGGCATTCTCCCCGAGGGGGAACTGAAGAGGATTAAGGAAGCGTACATAGAGAAATACTACCCTAAAGATAAATCCCAAATCCCAAATCCCAAATCCCAAATCCCAATAGAGGAATGATAAAGGGTAAAGCCCCGATGACAAAGGTCCTGTTGTGGTGTCAGTGGATTGTTGTCATTCGGCACTCGTTATGAAACTCATCGTCAGCCCGAACAGGATGGAGCTCCTCAAGCTCCGCAAGCGGCTGGAGCTTTCCATCCGGGGTCACCGGCTCTTGAAGGAAAAACTGGAGGGGCTCGTCAAGGATTTTATGCCGCTGGTAGGGGAGTACCGGCGGAAGCGCGGCCAACTCGACGAACTGCTCCCCCGCACGCTCAACCTCTTCGCCCTCGCCGCGGCAACCTCGTCCCGGGAGATAGTTTCGCTCTCTCTGGAGGAGTGTCACGGGGAGGCGCGGATTGCCACCGAGATGAGAAAGGTAATGGGCGTGAAGGCCCCCGCCTTCCGGATGGAGGGCTTCCGCCTGGAGATGGCCTACAGCCTCGTTGCCACACCTCCTGAGCTTGACGTGGCCGCCTCGGAGCTCGGGGCGCTCCTTCCGAAAATCATTGAGCTCGCCTCGCTGGAGGTGCTCCTCAAGCGCCTCTCCCGCGAGATTGAGAAGACCCGCCGCCGGGTGAACGCTCTCGAATACGTGATGATTCCCGAGATCAGCAGAACCAAGAAGGCTATTCAGAGCAAGCTCGAAGAGAGCGAGCGCTCCTCACGGGTACGGCTGATGAAAGTCAAAGAGATGCTCGAAGCCCGCGGCATGTAGGTGGGGGTCCCGGCCTGCCCCCTCCGGCGGGAACCGGGCCCCTGCAGCACGTCCCCCCTCGCGATTGACCCATTGCTCTACCCGTGCATTCCCTTTTTGACAAAATATGCGACAAAAAATAGGGCTTGACTTCTCGAATGAAAGTGGTATATTATTTTCCAGTGCGACTGGCTAGTGGTGCACTTGCTAACGGGTAATCAAAGCGAGGAGTCCTAAAACAGAGAGGTGATTATGAAAAGATTGCTGGCCTGTGCGGTGGTCGTCGGGGTGATGCTGTTGTTACCCCTGTTCATTGGGGCGAGCCTGGAGAACCCATCGCTCTCAGAGTATTTCCACCTCGGTAACTATTACACCGTCACGGAGCAGTTCGATCTCGCTATCACAAGTAACAATGCGATGATCGCCAAGCACCCGGTGACGAGGGAGGCTGAGCATGGCTGGCTCGGAATCGGGTATTGTTACCAGCAGCTCATGCTTCGCTCCATGGCTGAGTTCGAAAAGGCAAAGGCGAGGGGAGACGTCCCCAAGAGGGAACTTGAGGAGATGACCTCCCGGGTCAATTCAAATATGAATCAGGCTCTCGCGGCGTACCAGAAAGTCATCGCCCAATTCCCCGCATCGAAAGCTGAAGCGATAATCGGGGTCGCGCTCACCTACGCGGCGTTTGGTTCTGAAAAGGAAGCTATGGCAATGCGCGAGCTGAAAAAAGTTACCGATAGCTATCCTGAGGAGGCGGGGAGGGCGCATCTGCTCATCGGTGACACCTATGCAAAAAACAAAGAAGGCGTTGCGGCTGAACAGGCGTACAGTCTCGCATCTGTTTTATACCCGGAGGTCGCGTCTCTTGCCCTGTCGAAGTATGCCGACCTTAAGCTGGATTCAGAGGAGTACGGGAATGCCGTGGATACCGACACGACGATTATTCAATCACTTGGCATTGACGGCGCCTATGACGATAAATACCACTTCATAGGGTCCATAGTGCAGAACGCCATAGAGAAGCGTGGCCAGGCCGAACGCGCGCTGGAGAGTATGGATGATGAGCTCGACAGCTATCGATCCGTGTATACGCGATACATCGGGACTAACGTGGGGATGGCCGCGCAGATGAAGCTGGCGGAGGCATTATGGTACTACGGGAAGAGCGATGATGCGGCAAAGATACTGAAGCAGATCATGAATGACTACCCGCGGAGCGTCTGGTGCGTGAGAGCGACGATGCTCCTCGCAAAGTTACAGGGTGCTACCAAGAACGCAGTGGAGACCTATCAGAAGCTCATCAGCACCTACCCGTTCAGTATCCATCGGGTACAGGCGCAGTTTAAGCTCGCCGAGGTCCATCTGGCTCAGGCTGAAAAGCAGGAGGATCCCGGAGAGAAGAAGAAGCTGAGAGCCGAGGCCAAGAATGTCTGCGATGGGGTCATTGCGGATTACCCCCTGTGCGCCGAGGGTGAACAGGCAAAGGATTTCATCGCCAAGAATAAGCTCTAGGGAATAACCCAACAGGGGAGTGTGATCTGGACATCCCCCAAAAACTTATCATCAAAATACACAATACGTTGTGTCGGAAGTGGATGCAGTATTAGTGAAGTGAAACAGATACTATTTTGTAGGTGTATTCCAATGCATAATCCACCACGGAGGACACGGAGATAACGTACTACCCTAAATGATAGGTCATTACAGTAGTTCTTTCTCTGTGGGTTCTCCGTGCTCTCTGTGTCCCTGCCCGCCGGCAGGCAGGTCCGTGGTGAAAAATTACCTTAGTTTCTAAGAAGGGGAGAATCCAGGAGTGTGATGCATTGAAAGAGATATGTGTATTTGCCATCGTCGTGACCCTGTGTCTCGGTCTCGGAAAGGTATGGGCAGAAGATCTGGGCAAGCTCAGCGCGAACCCATCGAATCCGGATTCTACAAGCAATCCTTACGGAGCATAACTACTCAGGTAGTCAGAAGCCAGGGGCCAGAATCCAGAATGGATCGCGCATAAGCTTCCAGAAGCTTATTGACCTCTTCGAGTAACTTCATTAACTCGGAAACATCGCCGTAGCCCAAGCCCTCAAATGTCGCCGCCGGCGTCCTCATTCAAACTCCTGACTCCTGAATTCTGGCTCCTGAGCAGTTACTACGGAGCCGGGAGTCGCCTCCGCCAAGAAAAAAGCTGTTCCCCATAGGCAAGGTACTTCAACTCTCTCAACTGAGTGAATCCCACTTTGTTCCACAGGTGTTGCACTTGCTTGTGGCGCGCGCAACATGATACTTGACGCTCGATTATGCCGATAATCCAGATCAATTCAGCGAAGTGGGATTGACAATCACGCCCCGCGTGCGCGTGCATAGAATGGGTGGGTGCGGCGGTGCCGCATATGCTACGCCGCCTTGACAACCTTGCCGGCCTTGAGGCAACCGGTACATACCAATATTCTTCTGGGCTTCCCCTTGATCAGGGTACGGACGGTTTGAAGGTTGGGCATGAAGCGGCGCTTCGTGACGCCCGTGATGCGTCGACCAACGCCGCCTTTGATCTTCGCGAGGCCGCGTCTCTTCATCTTCCTCCCGGCTGCCGGATGTTTCCCGCAGATCTCACATATTCTGGACATTACTGGACTCCTCTTTTCTGCTTTTAGAGGAGTGATAATAGACGGAACTGCCGAATTGTGCAATACTTTTCTCAACATACTTTTCTCGTCATGGTTGAGGGTGTATGGTTGAGGGTTGAGAGTTGTCCATTGTTCCTCCGCTCCCTCAACCCTCAGCCAGTAACGAATATCTCAGCCATGCAGGATTTGAGCCAGGTAAAGGCGCAGTACGTGAAGGGAGTGGGCCCGCGTCGCTCCGAACTGCTCAGCGCGCTCGGCATTCAGAGCGTGATCGACCTGCTCCAGCATTACCCCCGGCGCTATGAAGACCGGAGGCAGATCCGGCGGATCGCGCAGCTTGAGACCGGGAGGGAAGAAACGATACAGGGGAAGGTGCTCGCGATCGGCACCAAGCGGGTGAGCAGAACGCTCACCATCGTCCAGGCTGCCGTGAGCGATGGCAGCGGTACCGTGTACGCCACCTGGTTCAACCAGCCGTATATGCAGTCCCGGTTCAAAAACGGGCAGGAGCTGATACTCACCGGCAAGGTGCAGCGTCGCGGACAGATGGAAATTCTTTCGCCTGAATTTGAGATTTTGAGCGGGCAGAGCGACGACCTGCTGCACACGGGCCGCATCGTGCCCCTCTATCCATTGAGCGAGCATCTCACACAGCGAACCATGAGGCGGATCATTCATGCCTGTCTTGAGAACTATGCCGAGTCTGTTCCGGAGCTGCTTGAACCAGCGCTGAGAAGAGAACGCGACCTCTGCCAGATCTCGGACGCGCTCAGGAATATCCACTTTCCGGAGAGCCCGGCGGCGCTGGAGCAGGCGAGGAGGCGGCTTGTGTTCGATGAGTTTCTCCACATGCAGCTTGCGATTCTTCTGAAAAGGAAACAGCTCGCGGAGATTCCCGGCTCGTCTAAGAAGGGAGGGGAGCTTGTCCGGCGCTTTCTGGAATCGCTCCCGTTCACGCTCACCCGCGCGCAGGAAAGGGTAATCGCAGAAGTACGCGCTGACATGGAGCGGACGCGTCCAATGAACCGCCTCCTCCAGGGAGACGTGGGGTCGGGGAAGACCGTAGTCGCGGTCGTCGCGCTGCTCATTGCACTCGATGCGGGATATCAGGGCGTGCTCATGGTCCCCACTGAGATTCTCGCAGAGCAGCACTGGACGACTCTCCGCGCACTGCTCTCCCCGCTGGGGATCAAGCCTTCCCTCCTGATAGGAGAGATGAGCGCGACTGAGAAGGCTGCGGTGCGCGGAGCAGTCCGCTCGGATGAACCATTGATCGTCGTGGGGACACACGCACTGATTCAGGAAGAAGTTGAGTTCTCACGGCTCGGCGTGGTGATCGTGGATGAGCAGCACAAATTCGGGGTGTCCCAGAGGGCCCATCTCAAGGCGAAGGGAGAGAATCCTGATTTTATGGTTATGACGGCGACGCCCATTCCCCGGACGCTCGCGCTCACGCTTTATGGAGACCTGGACATTTCAGTGCTCGATAAGATGCCGCCCGGCCGCGGGACCGTCACGACGCGATGGGTCCTGCCGGAGAAGATAGGGGACGCATATGCCTTTATCAGGAGCGAGGCACTTAAGGGACGCCAGGCGTACATCGTGTATCCGCTCATCGACGAGAGCGAAAAGCTCCCCCTCGGCGCCGCGAGCACTATGGCGGAACAGCTCAAGAAGCAGCAGTTCTGCGATCTGAGCGTGGGATTGATACACGGCAGAATGATCCGCGAGGAGCGGGAGGGCGTGATGAGCAATTTCCGTGCTGGTCTCATACAGGTGCTGGTTGCAACCTCCGTGATCGAGGTGGGGCTCGATGTGCCGAACGCGTGCGTCATGCTGGTCGAGCACGCTGAACGATTCGGCCTCTCTCAGCTTCACCAGATGCGGGGGAGGATTGGGCGGGGCCGCGAGCGTTCATACTTCCTCTTCAGCGGGCAGCCCGGGGCAGAGGAGGGGAGGAGGAGGCTTGAGGCATTGTGCGCCACGAACGACGGTTTCCAGATCGCCGAAATGGATCTCGATCTCCGGGGGCCGGGTGAATTTTTCAGCGGCCGTCAGCACGGAGGACCCGACCTGAGGCTGGCCAATCTCTTTAAGGACGAGGGACTGCTGAAGCTCGCCCGCGAGACCGCCGCGCGCATTGCCGCCGAGGACCGGATGCTGAAAATGGAATCGCACCGGGGCCTGAGGGAGCTGCTCATAAAAAAGTACAGAGGGAAATTCTTCCTCGGAATCACCGGATGACCACAGGATTAAGCGGTGAGGAGTAAGCGGTAAGGAGTAAGCACTACGCACTATGTTTAAGGGCTTAATCCTTAGTGCTTAATTCGTAAGGGGTCACTTATAGAGGGGGCCACGGATCCCGCTAAGCGGGACGGATTATGACGGATATTCACAGATGAAAAGAAAGCTTCATCTGCGGCCATCCGTGTGGTTATCCGTGAAAATCCGTGGCGAACATCATTTACCGTTACCCCTGCAAAACTGACCAATTACTCTCCTTAGTAAGCTGCGGGGGGCGTTACTTCACCGGGCCTGCGAGAATGATGGACAGACTGTCCGGGTGGAGATACTCGCGCGCGACGCGGAGGACATCCCTGGCACTCACGGCCTTGATAAGGTCCGGATACCGCTCGAAGTAGTCCAGACCGAGGTTGTAGAATTGAATATCCGCGAGCGCCGCCGCAACGGCGCCGTTCGTCTCCAGCTGCCTCGGCAGGCTCTTGACGATAAAGTCCTTGCTCTCCTGGAGCTCTCGAGAGCTGACGCCCTCATCTCGCATCTTGAGCACGCCATTCCGTATTTCCCTCACCGCCTTATCGACATTCTTAGGGTTGACGCCGGCCCTCACCAGAAACGGCCCCACGTAACGGTAGGGTATAAATGCGCTCATGACATAGTACGCGAGCCCCTCATCCTCCCTGATGGTGCGGCCCAGTCTCCCGCCCATCCCGAAGCGGCCGAGGATCGTGTTCATCACATGCAGCGCGTAATAATCGGGGTTATCGCGCGAGATTCCCCTGAAGCCGGCGGCGATATCCACCTGTGTTTTATCAGGAATGTTCACCTTCTCCCACTTCGTCTCCAGGGTGAGCGGCGGGGTGAGCACGGTGGGATTTTTGAACGGCTGATCGATCTTCCATGCGCCGAAGAACTTCTCTGCGAGCTCTTCCGCTCCTCTCGTCGTGACGTCTCCAGACAGCACAATGGTCACCGCGCGGGGGCCATAGTGTGTCGTGAAGAATTGGGCAATGTCTTCACGGCGCACCGAACGGATGCTCTTGACATCGCCTTCAACCTTGTGCCGGTAGGGGTGTCCGAATGGGTAGATGCACTCATACGCTCTGTCCACGGCCACCTGCTGGGTGTCGTGAGAAGCCTCCTCGAGGGCCGTGACAATCTGCACCCTGAGCTTGTCCATCTCTCCCTCGGGGAAGACGGGCTCCTCGAGCATCTGGGCCAGCACCTCCATAACCAGCGGCAGCTTTTCCCTGAGCATGCGGGCGACGAGCGCCACCCGGTCGCGCTCGCAGCTGATATGGAGCTCGGTCCCGGATGAGTCGAGCGTCTCGGCGATGAGCGCCCCGCTCATCCCGGTGCTGCCGCGCTCGAGCATGCGGGCGGTGAAATTCGCCAGCCCCGGCGCGCCCGATGGATCATACGCGCTCCCCGCGGCGATGTCCACGTACGCGACGAGTGAGGGCGAGCTGTTATTTTCTCTCACGATGAGCGTGAGGCCGTTCTGGAAAATCTTCCGTGTCGCATTCAGCGCTATCCGTGGAGTCCCGCGCGTGCGGGGGGCGGCCTCGCTCCTCTTCTGTTTTTCCTCCCCGCCCTGCGGCGTCGACGGTTCCGCGCGGCCCTCTTTCTTGAGCCACGAGGGGACGAAGCTCATCCTCTTCCGCTCGGCAAGAATTGTGCGATCGGGTGAGGCGCCGCCCTCGCGATACCCCGCGACCTTCCCCTGGTTGCTCACGTTGACCGCCCGGCCATGACCGCGCGCGGGCCCCGCCTCCGGAAGATACCAGCCCACCGTTCTGTTCTTCTCTGAGAGATATTTCTTCGCCACCGAGATAATCGCATCCCTCTTCACCTCCCCTATCCTTGAGATGAAGGACCGGGCGAATGTATAATTATCCAGTGTGTCAAAAAAACCCAGCAGGTGAGCTTGCCCGGTGACGCTCTCGGTATCATAGACAAAGCGGGACCGGAGCTGGTTGCGCACCTTCTGGAACTCCTCTTCGGTGACCGCCCCCTCTTTCACCCCGTCGATTATCTTTACCACGGCATCCTCGAGTTTCTCGAGTCCGACCCCGGCCGCAGCGGTGGCATACACGCACAAGGCATACGGATACTTCGTCGGCAGGTAAATTGACCCGGCCTTCGCTGCGAGTTTCGTTTCCACAAGGCCACGATAGAGACGCGAGCTCCTGGAGGCCTGTCCCCGCCAGTCAACGCCGTAGAGATTGATGCTCTCAGCTCCTCCGAGCATGGTGTCGAGCGCGAGCAGGGGGAAGAAATCCTCGCTGTCGATGGTGGGCGTGTGGTACAGGAGCTGGAGGTAGGCGGTTTCCCCTCCCCGTGAGATCTTCACGCGGCGCTCGCCGAGCTGTTCCGGTTCCCGTGTGCGCAGGCGCGCGACTGCCGGCCCCCCGGGGATTTCGCCGAATTTATCTCTGATCTTCCGGAGCGCTTCCTGCTCATCAAAATCGCCCACCACGACGATAGTAACGTTGCATGGATTATAGTAGCGCCGGTAGAACCGGTAGAGGTCTTCCCGGCCCATCCCCTCCACATCGCTCTGCCATCCGATGGTTGGCCAGCGGTAGGGGTGCGCCTTGAACGCCGCCGCAGTCGTCTCGATATCAAGGAGGTTCTCGGGGTCATTCTCACCCATCTGGAGCTCCGAGATTATCACCGAGCGTTCCGATTCAACTTCCCCGGGGCGAAAGAGGCTCGAGGCCATGCGCTGGGCTTCTATATCGAGGGCGAGGTCCAGGGCGCTGCTGGGGAGGGTCTCGTAATACGCCGTCTGGTCGAGCCAGGTGTAGCCGTTCCACGCCCCCCCTTCCCGCTCCAGAAGATTTTTCATCTCTTCGCGGCTGTACCGTTCCGTCCCTTTGAAATTCATGTGTTCGCACCAGTGCGCGGCGCCCGTGATCCCGGGGCACTCGTTCGCCGACCCCGCGTGCACCCAGCTCCACACCGAGACGAGCGGCATGCCCTCCACGCGGCTGAAGAGGACACGGAGTCCGTTGTCGAGCCGCTCCTCCCTGACCTCGCTCCCGAAACAGCATGCATTGGTGAAGAGGATCGCCACGCACAACCCCGCCATTGATACTACTCTTTTTCTGGTGTCTCTTTTCACTCTTCACTCCCCACTCTTCACTGAAGTGCTCCACCACCTTTTATCCATGAACCGGGCCAGCCTGAGGCCTCCCCTGCGCTCGATGCACAGCGGCCTGTACCCGCGGAGCATCCCCATCGTCACCTGCCGTGTATTATTCATCAGGGCCATGAAGCCCGGCCTGTAGATCTCGCACGCTGCCCTCGCCTCGGGCGTACAGCCGATCTGACGCGGGCATCCCTCGCAACTCCCGTTCACCCACCGCTCCGCCGCTTCCATGTGGAGCGGGTGGACTGTGCCATTGAAGAAGTAGTAAAAACGGCCGTAGTAAAGCTGCTGGAGCCGCTTCTCAATCTCATTCGCGCGGTGCGGGAGAGAGGCAGTCCTCGAATTTTTCAGTCGGCTGATCACCGCGTCAAGATCAGGGCGCCCGGCGAGAATCCAGAGCAGATGGATGCCCTGCCGGCTGAAGCCCACCGTCCGCTTCATCAACTCCCGCACATCAATGCCGCTCACCTGGCACTCAATCGCCACACGCGCGCCGCTCTTCTCATCGAGATACACGTCCGCCACAAGGCCGTCTACCGGCCACTCGACTTCGACTCTCTTGACGCAGGGAGAGCGCGAGTAGTAGTCGTGGAAAAAGTGCTTCATCTCGAGGTGGAGTGCAGTTTCGCCGCGCGAATAGGGACAGCCTGACTCCGCGACGTGCGCGAAGTGGTGGACCCGGATCGAGCCCTTGCGCGGGAGGACATCCGCTCCACAGGCGGGGCAGAAATAGCGTTCCCCCCTGCGCGCGCGATAGCCGATCGTCCTCCCGCCGTCCCTATCCCTTGCGACGAGCATCAGCATCCATCTCTTCCATGAGCCGCTTCCAGCGCAGGATAAATCGGCGATCCTCCGGGTCGGGAGGGAGATCCCCGGACGCCGTGCCGGTGAGCGCCTCGAGCTCGTCGTTGAACGCGGTGAGCGCAAAAAGGGAATCCCCGCGCGCGCGCATCCGCCTGCAGATCTGAAGGAAGCGTTCGCGCTGAGAGAAAATATCGCTGGCGTCAACGGCGACACACTGCACCTGTGTCCCGTCCCTGCCCAGAGACCCGAGCAAGGCCCTCCTCGCGCGCGGACACCCCATCAGCCTGGCATCCACCAGGATGAAGCGCCCGGGGGCGCAGGCCAGCGTCTCCCGGCCGAGCAATGGGAGGAGGGGAAGCGCGACCTCCCTCGTGAGCGACTTCTCCACGCTCCTCTCGAGTTCATCAGGGAACGACGCATCGGCGTAGAACGCATCGTGTGGCACCTGCCTTTCTATGAACATCAGGAGCGGAGCCATGTTGGCCGCGGTGCTCATCCCCGCCTTTAGCATGGGGCCGAGGCTCTGCATGAGCTGGAACGGTATCTTCATCAGATAGACCGGGAGGCGAAAGAGCTCGATCAGCATTGTATTCATGGTCTGAGCGGTTGTCTTCAATTCAGCGCAGCCGGACGGGAGGAGGAGGGAGATGAGGAGCAGCAGATACAATGCTATTTTTCTCATGTTTTCCCGTGGATCTCACTCGGATGGCTTTTTCGTGCTCTCCGCGCCTTTCGCGTCACGCTCGCCAACCGCTTCAGCGCGCACCGTCTTGGTGGTCGCGCCATCTGGGGCGCAAAAATCAATCTGGGAAACCCTGGCGATCCAGTAGACGTTCCCCACCTCCTGTACTCTCTCAATCGTGCAGTGAATTTTTACCTGATACGTCTTCGCCTCGTCCGTCTCGTTCAGCAGTTTCTGGGCAAGGTTAGAGTCAGCAACAAAGGTGACACGCTCCATGCTGAGAAAGGGGGCGGCATATCCCTCTCTATCCCGCATCTTCCTCTCCCTCGCAACGCCGCCGGCCCCTATCCCCAGGCAGTAAAATCCCATGTCCTTTTTCATCTTCCCATCGAGCCTCACCTGCTCAACCTCGATGGGCGCGCCCACATACAATTCCGGAAAGTTATTCACATCCTGGAGGGACACCGTGCCCGCGAAACTGCTCGAAACACAAATAACCACCGCGCCAAAAACGCACAACAATTGTCTGTTCATCCTACGCCACCTCGTCCATGCCTCCAATCCCCCCCGCCCTGGAGATACGCCTCCGACATCACTCTCGTGGGGGGCCTCTTGAATTATCGTGACAGTATATTACGTCAGCACCGTCCTCAGCAACGTCTTTCACCTCCGGCCAACCGTCACGGACCCCTCGATGCCTTCTTCGCGATGTGCGTCAAAAGTCATGCCAGGGGCACCACCATCATGCTGACGTCACCGCGCGGGCTGCCCCATCTGGAGGAGGCTCTCCAGCCTCCGGTTGGCCTCCAGGGCGTCCTTTGTCCCGGGCTTTTCCCGGATAACACGGCGGTAGCCCTCAATGGCCGCATTGAGATCCTTGAGTTTCGACTCTTTTACCGCGGCGATATTGAGAAGTATGTGGAACTCCTCCTCGTGATCGGGGTAGCGCTTGAGAATCTGCTCATATGTCTCGAGCGCTTTCTCATAGTTGCGTATCTTCTTGTCTGTGCAGAGCTGAGCGACCTTGAGCATCGCATGGGGGGCCTTGTCGCTCGTCGGATAGTCGCGTGCGATCGCCTCAAACGACGAGATCGCCGCCTCAAAATCCTCCGGGGTGTTCTCCTCCTGCTGGAGGAGCCCCATCTCAAAGAGGGCCTGTGGCGCATTCGGGCTAGAGGGATATTCCTTATACACCTTCCGGTACTCCTCTATCGCCTTTGATGCCTTCTCCTTTCTGCTAAAATCGAGACCGCTCAGGAACCCCGATGGTTTCAGACATTCGGCAATCCGGAACTGGGCATCCGGGCGGAGCGAGCCGGAGGGGAAGAGCTGGAGCAGGCGCGCGTACTCCGAGAGGGCGAGATTTATCTCACCCCCCTGCTCATAGATCTGACCGATCTTGAGTTGGGCCTTCTCCGCCCACTGCGGCGCGCTCCCCTTGTAGTTTTCGACGACTGACCGCATGGACATGACGGCAAATTGCCGCAGGTTGGTCGATTTCATATCCGCGGCCGCGTACGTCTCCGCTTTCTTGAAATCCGCTTCAGCTCCGCCAGAGGGAATCGGTTTCTGTGCGGGCGTGGGCGGTTGCTTTAAAGAGGGCCTGGGCGATGCCTCGGCGACCGTCGGGGCAGGAATCTTCTTCGCGGGAACCGGAGTGCTCGTGGGGATCACCGGCTGAGGAGAAGGAGTGGCAGTTTCCGCCGCAACGACTGGCGCCGGGGCGAGAGGAGGTCCTTCCGGTTTCCGAGAAGGCGCACCCGTACCCCCGCCGCCGCAATGACGCACGACGAACAAGAGGAGGCACGCCAGCACAACCGCTCCTCCGGCGACGATGAACCGCTGCGGCCTTTTCCGGATCGCTGTCGACGCACGCTCCCTGGCTGTCTTTACGGTGCGCACTATCTTGTCGAGCATGCCCGGATTCTCGCGGACGAGGTCGCCGAGCGCCTGAGTCACCTGGCTCGCCGACTGGTACCGCTCGTCGGGAGTGGGCTTGAGACAGCGGAGAATGATCTCATCCAATGCATACGGGATCTCGGTGTTGATCTCACTCGGGCGCTTGAAGTGCCCCACGGGGAGCTGGCCGGTGAACATCTCGTAGAGGATGATCCCGAACGAGAAAATATCAGCCCGCAAATCCACGTTCCGGGCGTCCTTCCTCTGCTCGGGGGCCATGTACTCGAGCGTCCCCATCGCGATATTGGCCTGGGTGAGGGTCGAGAGTTCACCCGCCGCCTGGGCGAGCTGAACCAGCCCGAAGTCGGCGACCTTCACCGCAAGCGTATCGCCGGCAATGAGGATATTCGAGGGCTTGAGGTCACGGTGCACCACGGCCTTTGAGTGGGCGTACGCGAGGGCGCGGCAGATCTGGAGCGCGATCTCAAGTGTCTGGCGGAAGGTGAGCGACTTCTTCTTAAGGAACTCGTCGAGATTCAAGCCATCCACATACTCCATCACAAAATAGCAGATGCCTTCCTCCCTCCCCCGGTCGATGATCTGGATGATGTTCGGGTGGCTGAGATGGGCGATGGTTTCCGCCTCACGGTCAAACCGCGCGATGAACTCCTCGTCCTGCGCGAAGCTCGCCGGGAGCACCTTGATGGCGACGGTCCGGTTGAGCGATGGCTGAATCCCCTTGTAGACAACCGCCATCCCGCCGCGGCCTATCTCCTCAACGATCTCGTAATGACCGAGGCGCTCGATCTTCGGTTTCTTCGGTGATTTTGGCATGTTTGAATTCCCTTTGTCAGTTATGGCAGCCGCACCCTGTAAACCTCAACTGGTTCTGCCTTCCCATGGATCTGCATCGGGGCTGTTTTTTCTCCGGCGATGCCGCCGTCCAGGCAATTCCATGTGCATTCGCTCACGAGCACTTCTCCTCCGGCGGCGATGTCGGCGAGCCGGGAGGCGAAATTGACCGTGTCCCCGATGACCGTGAGCTCCATTCGCTGCTCGGACCCCACATTGCCGTAGAGCACATCCCCCGTGGTGACTCCGATCCCGATCTGGAAGGTCTTCGTCCCCTGGCCCTCCCAGCGGGTGTTGAGAGTTCTCATGGATGATTGCATCTCGACGGCCGTCCGGACCGCGCGGAGCGGATCATCGGGATGCTGCAGGGCTGCGCCGAAGACAACGATGATGGCATCGCCGATGAACTTATCAATCGTCCCTTCGTACTTGAATATGATGCGGCTCATCTCATTGAAATACTCGTTCAGCATCCCGACGACTTCGTTGGGCGGCAGGTCCTCGGAGAGTTTGGTGAAGTCGCGGATGTCGGAGAAGAGCACCGTCACCTCTCTGATCTCCCCCCCCAGGTTGAGTTCGCGGGTGCCGTCAATGATCTGGTCCACTGCCGCCGGCGAGAGGAAACGCTGGAGGTTGTTCCGGCGCCTCACCTCGACCTGGATGTTGTGGTACAGCTTCGCATTCTCGATGGCCAGTGCCGCCTGGTTCGCGATCCCGGAGAGGAGCTGGAGGTCTTCCTCATGGAACTCGCCGGAGGAGCTACGGTTGGCCACGTGCAGCACCCCCAGCACCACATCCTCCCTCATGAGCGGAACGCACATGGTGGACATCATGTGGTACCGGAGGACGCTCTGGGCTGAGCTGAATCTGCTGTCGGTGGAGGCGTCGGCGCTGAGGACCGCAACGCGCTCTTCCACCACCCTCTTCAGGATCGTACGGCTCACCGCGACGGCCCCTTCCTTTCCCGTGGAGCCCTTGGAGCGAAAGAGGCGAAGCTTGAGCTCGCCCTTCGCATCATCCCGCAACATGATGAACGCTTCATCCGGGCCGATGACCTCGAAAATAATCTTCATGATCGCGTTCAGGAGCTCGCTCAGATTGAGCGTCGCCGAGATAGCGCGGCCGACCCTGTACACAATGGCGAGGTGCTTGTGAGCCTTCCTCAGGAGCGCGAGATCGCCGCTGGCATCCTCGGAATCAATTTTTCTCATCGCGTCGGCGCTCAGCACAGAACGCACGGTTGATTTCACGTTTTTATCGTCCGCGGGGCATTGGGCCGACTTTACCGATGCTCCTTTCTGCTCAAGGTGGTAGATGAGGAGGGTCTGGCCTATCTTGATTTCATCCCCCTCCTTGAGGATGGCCTTTTCTACGCGATTCCCGTTCAGGAATGTGCCGTTCTTGCTCCCCATGTCCTCGAGGGCGGCTTTCCCGTCCGGCCCCAGGTGGATGGATGCGTGCTCCCGTGATACACCGCGGTCGCTCAACTCGATGGTGCATGCCCGGCTCCTCCCGATGGTGATCGTGCCCGGTCCGATATCGTGATAGAGGCCCTGGGTGGCACCCTCTTTGAAAAAAAGCTGTGGCATCAGCGTGTGATTCCCTTTTTAAGAAAAAGACGTCCCCCGCTCCGCTGCCGCCAGCAGCAGCAGGGGCAACGGGGACCCCAGCCGAAGACGGCGCTACTGGCCAGACCTTAATGAATACTTCTTTAATATCTCTAAGGCAGCCTCCGCTCCCTTCCAACCTTCAATGCTCGTGTCTTTGTGCTCGAGCAGCTTGTATGTCCCGAAGAAATTCTCTATCTCCGCCAGCCAGTGCTTCTGGACGTCGGCGATGTCGTTGATGCCGTCGAAGCGCGGGTCGGCGACCGGGACGCCGAGAAGCTTCTCATCTACCCCGTGTTCGTCCCGCATCAGCAGGACGCCGATGGGCCTGACCCTCACGCGGCAGCCGGGGAATGTCGGCTCCTCCACAAAGATCAGGATATCAAGCGTGTCCCCGTCCGCCGCTCGCGTCCCCGGGATGAACCCGTAGTCAGTGGGGTAATGGACAGATGAGAAGAGCACCCTGTCGAGCCTGATTGCGCCGGTCGAGTGGTCGTACTCGTACTTGTTGCGACTCCCCTTCTGAATTTCCACGACTGCTTCAACTACTGAAAATCCATGTTTCATCGCTATGTGCTGCCTCCTCACCAGCAGATCGGTCGACGTGCGACCCTGACGGCTACAAAGGAGAGTTCAAAAGGTTTCCCCTCGAGCGCCCCGCCATAACGGACGTCATGGCGATTGCGCATGCGGTGCCTCCGCTTGCTCGGAATCCTCTCCCTCATGCTGCCCTTCTATATAATCCCCGTACTATGTAGGCCGTTTTGTAAAGCATCCCGATGTCATGAGTGCCATTACCGCCATCGCCCACTATATCAATTTTTTTATCTCTCCTCCTGTATATCCTGTGCAATGGGCTGCAGCCACAGAAGCAAAACACGGCACCATTCTACCGTGTCACAGCCCGTCGTGCAAGGCATTCCGGGTTTGTGGCAACGTAACTAGTTCCATGCAATTGAGATAGTTCGCCATTGGACTTTCTCCTCTCATGCGAAAATTCTCATGGGATGTTGCCCCATCCCCGCACATCAGTCAGTCTTTGCCAAATCGCGCGACATTTTTGGCGATTGGGCCCGTTCTCTTTTGTGTTAAGATACACGGAATATGCCGGTGTGACTTTCCAGCCCATGACCCGAGAGGTAAAAAGATGGCGCCAAACGCCAAATCCAGAATCTCCATGGTGAGATGCAGCTCCTATAACCTGGAGCCTGTGAAGGCAGCGTTAAAAACGGCCATAGACCTCCTGGGTGGCGTGTCTCAGTTCGTCGGGACCGGCCAGTCCGTCCTCATCAAGCCAAATATGCTCTCTCCCCACCCTCCAGGGAGGGCGGTCACCACGCACCCCTCTCTCATCGAGGCCGTCGTTGAACTCGTCAGGTCCGCCGGCGGAACTCCTTCCGTAGGTGACAGTCCCGGCTTCTATAAATTCTCGAGGGTGGCGGAAGTCTCGGGCATCGGTGAGGCAGCCAGGAGAGCCGGTGCGCTCCTTGTCCCATTCGAGAGAGAGGAAGAGATCGTTACCGCAGAGGGCTGTCTTTTGAAAAGGTTAGTGGTGGCGCGTGAGGTGGCCCGGGCCGATGCGATCATCTCCGTCTCGAAGTTCAAGACGCACGGTCTTACCTATATCACGGGCGCAATCAAAAATCTTTTCGGGGTCGTCCCGGGCCTGAAAAAGGCCGAGATGCACTTTCGCTTTCCCGACAACCAGCGTTTCTCGCGGATGCTCGTGGACATCTGCCGCTCTGTCCCGGTGAAGCTCCACGTCGTTGACGCCATCATGGGAATGGACGGCAACGGGCCGAATTCCGGCGAGCCCTTCCCCATCGGTCTCATAGTCGCCGGAGTAGATCCCGTAGCCGTGGACAGCACGCTATGCCGCATTGTCGGTATAGATCCGCTGAGCATCCCCATGATCCGCATCGGAGCGGAGCGCGGCCTCGGGAACGCCGAAGAGGATCGGATTGAAATAATCGGTAAAGAACTGGTGGGCATGCGCGTGGCCGGTTTCCGCTCCATTCCGCATGGCGCCGAGCCTGGCAGGTTGCTCCCCATTCCAGAACCAATCGCGAGACGCGTTAAAAATTGGATCGTCCTGAAGCCCCGCTTCCTCCACAACGTCTGCACGCGCTGCGGCGCCTGCGTCGAGGTCTGCCCCGCCCGGCCCAAGGCGCTCAGCCTCGAGAGAGGCCGTATCCGGATCAATGACCGCGCGTGCATCCTCTGTTACTGCTGCAATGAAATCTGTCCCTCCCGGGCAATCAGGCTCAAGCGCGGCTTTGCGGCAGGGGCTCTGGCAAAACTGCTCAAAATCTAGACGGAAGTTATCCACAGGTGTAGAGCGTTCTACTGAAGATCTGGAGAAGGGGCCTTCGGTCCCCTATATTTTTTCCTGTTGACTTTCGCTTTATCTTCGCCTATACTATCACCAGATAATAGAAGAAATGACAAATGTCAAATGACAAAACATTTTAGCATTTGTCATTTGTGCTTTGTCATTTGTCATTCCCGGCAAAGGGGGATTGCGTGTATTTTACGAAGCGCCAGCGGCAAATATTGGATTACATCTCTAATTTCATCTCTGAGCGTGGTTATGCCCCGAGCATCGAGGAGATCGGCCGGAGGTTCGGCCTCTCCTCTCTCGCCACGGTGCACAAGCACCTGGTCAACCTGGAGAAAAAGGGGGTCATCAATCGAAGCTGGAACCGCAGCCGTTCCATCGAGCTTATCCCGGCAGAGGGGATAAAGACCGCCGGGGTTGAACTCCCACTCCTCGGTCTGGTTGCCGCCGGGGAGCCGATCGAGGCGCTCTCCCACCGGGAGACGATGACCGTCCCCGAGGAGTTCGCAGGGAAGGGAAATACCTACATGCTGCGGGTCAAGGGAGATTCGATGATCGACGAGCAGATCCGCGACGGGGATTACATCGTCGTCGAAAAGAGGCGCACCGCGAGAGACGGGGAAACGGTCGTCGCCCTCCTGCGCAATGAGGAGGCCACGCTCAAGAAGTTCTACAGGGAGAACGGGCAGATAAAACTTGTGCCTGCGAACCCCGCGCTGGAACCGATTGTCGTGGACCCGGGAGACGTGACGATACAGGGTGTGGTGATCGCGGTACTGAGGAAATACCGCTGAACAGCAAAATGACAAATGACAAAGCACAAATGACAAGATCCACGTTGGTTTTGTCATTTGGTATTGTCCCTATGAGCCGCATCATCTTCCACCTGGACATGGATGCATTCTTCGTATCGGTCGAGCTGCTACGCCGCCCGTGGCTCAAAGGCAAACCGGTGGTGGTGGGCGGAGAACCCACTCGCCGGGGAGTGGTCGCCTCCGCCTCCTACGAGGCGCGCCGCCACGGGATCCGTTCCGCCATGCCCCTCGCCCAAGCGAAGAGGCTCTGCCCCCGCTGCGTCTTCCTCCCGTGTCATTTTGACGACTATGCGGACGTTTCCACGAAGCTCTTCGGGCTACTGGAACATTTCACCCCGGATGTGGAGCCGATATCTCTTGAAGAGGCGTTCCTCGACATGAGCGGCTTCCGCTGGCTCTACGGCCCCCCCCTCGTGACCGCCGACCGGATACACGCCGAAATCAGGGGAAATCTCTCCCTTCCCTCCTCCATCGGCATCGCGTCGAACAAGCTCGTCGCCAGGATCGCCTCGGCGCATGCCAAACCGAACGGCGTTCTCTACGTCCTGCCCGGCAACGAACGGGACTTTCTCGCGCCGCTCCCCGTCCGCTCCATCCCCGGCGTGGGCCCGCGCACGGCGGAGCAGCTCGGGCTCATGGGGGTGAACACAATCGGCGATCTCAGGGCAATCGGCGAACGGCTCCTGTGGTGTACGTTCGGTACGTCCGGATCCTGGCTCTCCAGGGCGGCGAGCGGAGAGGATGACGAGCCGGTCACTTCCCGCGCCGGGCAGAAATCCGTGAGCCGCGAGATAACCTTCCCCGAAGACCTCCTGGATCGTGAGCGTATACTGGCTGAACTGTCATTCCTGGTGGAGGCGGCGTGCCAGGCGCTCCGCAGGGCGGGGAAACAGGCGAGGATCGTCTCGCTCAAGCTCCGCTACGCTGATTTCTCCACCGTCACGCGCTCGTTCACCCTCGACGAACCGACCGACCTCGACAGGGAGGTCTTCGCGGTCGCCACGCGTCTTTTCAGAAAGACATGGACGCGCCGCCTGAGGATCAGGCTCATCGGCGTCTCCCTCTCCAACTTCGTCGGGAGCGGCTGGCAACCCTCTCTCCTTCCCGGCGGCGGCGACAGGGGAAGATTCAAACGCCTCTATGCGGGCGTAGATCGCATCAAGGAGAAATACGGCGATGGAGCGATAACAACGGGGACAAGGTTGATCGTGCGAGGGAAACCGATAAATACAGAATGACAAATGACAAAATTCAAATGACAAAACAAAAAGGTAACTTCAAACTTCAAAATCAAAAATCCCAAACAAGATCCAATCTCAAAATCCTAAATCCAAAATAGTGCGGATGTTGTTACATGTGCATTAAGGGTTATAGGATTCTGGGATCGTTCTGAGGTTCGAGGTTGGAATTTTGAGGTTATTTTGAGGTTTTGATTTTGAAGTTGGGGTCTTCCCGTGTTCACGCACCTCCACTGCCACAGTAATTACTCGTTCCTCGAGGGGGCGAGCCGCGTCGATGAGCTGGTCGCGCGCGCCGGGGCGCTCGGGATGAGCGCGCTCGCGCTCACCGACACAAACGGCCTCTACGGCGCGGTCCCCTTCTACAAGGTTGCCCGGGGCGCCCGTATCAAACCGATTCTCGGGACGGAGCTCCGCACGAACGGCACCAGGATAGTCTTCCTCGCCCGTAACAGCGCCGGGTATGGGAAACTCTGCCGACTGATAACTTCATTCCATCTGACAGGCAAGAAATTACCCGATGGGACCGGAATCCCAAAATCAGCCGGCACGGACAGTGCGTTCACGCCTCTCCTCCGCATATTACTCGCCGAAGGAGATCCCGACCTCTACATCCTACTCCACGCCGATCCCCTCCTGCGGCTGCGTCATGCCTTGCGCATCACGCCCAATCTGTATCTTGAGATTCCTGCCACCGCGGGCGCCGCAGCGATCGCGAGGCTCGCACGCCTGGCCGCGCGATTCAGCGTACCCCCGGTCGCCACAGTCCCAGTGCTCTTCAGCACCCCCGATGGCTACGAACTACACAAGGTGCTCACAGCGATCAGGACACGCTCGACGGTCGCAACGATCCCTCCCGGCGAGCTCGCGCCGCGAGACGCATATCTCCGGAGCGGAGAAGAGATGCGCGCCCTCTTCGCGGCGAGCTCCGTCATTCGCCCCGGGGTGGCCGAGAGCGGGATGATGCGGCAGTACATCGAACGCCACCGCGGGCGCGAGAAAGTCACGTTCCTCCACCCCGCCATGGAGGAGATCCTCGCCGAAACACACGGCGTGATGATCTACCAGGAGGACGTGATGCGCGTCGCCCATCTCGTCGCCGGCATGACGCTCGCGGAGGCCGATCTCCTCAGGAGGGCGATGAGCGGGAAAATGCGTTCGCAGCAAACCATGGCCGGCCTGAAGGAAAAATTCGCGGAGGCCGCCCGGGCGCGCGGGATCGCAGCAAAAACCGCCGCAGAGACATGGCGCCAGATAGAGAGCTTCGCCGAGTATGCCTTCTGCAAGGCGCACAGCGCCTCATTCGCCCTCCTCTCCTTCCAGGTAGCCTTTCTCAAGGCCCACTGGCCGGCCGAGTTCATGGCCGCCGTCCTCTCGAATGGCGGGGGGTTCTACCACACGCAGGCATACCTTGACGAGGCGCGGAGGCTCGGTCTTAAAATCCTGCCTCCCGACATTAACCGCAGCGAGATCGCGTACAGTGCGAGTCCCGGATTGATCAGAGTGGGGTTGATGCAGGTCGGCGAGCTCAGGCGAGAGACGCTGGAACGCCTCATCGCCTCCAGGCGCAGGGACGGGTTTTTCACCTCGCTCACGGAGTTTTATGAGCGTGTAAAACCGGATAGGCGCGAAGCCGAGAATCTCATCGCGTGCGGCGCCTTCGACGCGTATGAGTTTTCCCGCCCGGAACTGCTCTGCAAGCTCCACCTCCTCCGCCGCAGTTCGCCGGTTCGCCGGTTCGCCGATTCGCCGCCACTGCCCTTCCCCCCTGCCCACACTATCATTCCCCGCATCCCCGATTACGACGAGGAGATGAAGCGCGCCCTCGAACACAAGACACTCGGTGTGTACGTAACGTGCCACCCGCTCGCATTGTTCGCGAAGGATATCGGCCCTAGTGGTTTTGCGAATGCTCCAACTCGCCGACTCGCCGACTCGCGTGCCCGCCGTAGCTTCAGCGAAGGAGGGCCGGTTCGCCGTCTCGTATACATCCGGGCGGACGAACTGGCGCAGCACGCGGGGGGGCGCGTCGAGCTCCTCGGCTGGCTCGTCTGCATGAAGCGCGTGAGGACATCGAAGGGAGAGTACATGAGGTTCATCACGATGGAGGACATGACCAACCTCTTCGAGGTTGTCCTCTTCCCCCGCTGCTACCAGCGCTACGGACATCTCCTTAACACACCGGGCCCGTTCGTGGTGAGCGGGAGGGCAGAGAATGACTCGGGGGCAATCGTCATCAAGGCCTCCCGCCTGCGCCTTCTTGACACGCGCCGCGGTAGGAGCAACGTCCAAGCTCAGCGGGCCGAAGGGGAGAAACCTCTGAGGCTCCACTGCAGCGCCTTGATGGGCATTTTGTTTTCACTCATATAGTGCAGAAGGACTCCAAAACGGATAGCCCAAAAGTGCGTCTTGTATGCCCCAAATAAGGCCGGAAATGGGCCATAACATATACTGGATTGGCAAAAGATTGCCGGGATATAAGCTAACTACATAGTTGGAAACAAGATCTGGAACCAGGCAAACAGGCGCAGCGATAATAGCAACAGCTGGATCTTTAATTTTTGGTCTTGAATCATTTCTGAGTCCGGTGAAATGATTGATGCGCGGCTCTTGTATGTGTGCACAACCCAAAAATAAAAAGACAAGAAGAGAGACAACCAAAATAGGCCGGTACATTATGCCTCCTGTAATGCCCAACGTAGATCTAAGCTGACTCAGAAATGCACAACTTTTCGGAGGCAGCTTGAGCGGTTTGTTATGCTTTCCTGATTCTTCTGCTTACCCTTGACACCAGATTGAGAACAGCAAAAGCAGGTAACGATAAAAAAATCCAGATTGCCAATGCAATTGGCCAAATATTATTGTTTTGTATAATAGCAACATAAATAAATCCGATCGCAAACCCCAGAATAGCGGAAACGTTGATCGCCAAGGAATCCGCGGTGCTCATTCTATTCAACAAGACAGGAGCAAATAAAATCAGCGGAACCATGAGGGCAGTCCAGGGAGATATTTTTTCACAATAGAAGTATCTGAAGAATATCCCCGTTAAAATTGATGAATATACGAGAGATAAGACGATCTTAATGTATTTCCATTTCGTTGTGGCCATACTATGGCTTATTTCAGGTCAGATATCATACCCCGCACATAAAGATCACACTTCAACGCATAGTGAACGTTTCCTGGTCAATACACCCGTGGATCACATTTGCCACACTGGGTGATTTCCCTGTGGGGATGAGTGCCACAATAACGGTGTAGTTTTCCGCCACACCCGGAGGAAGTGCGGGGTTCTTGTAGAGCATTCCCTCATACCGCGACGATAATCCAGAGATGCCCCGGCCTGACCGCTAAGGTCATCTATTTAGGTCACCCCAAACGCCCAGTTTCTGACGAGCAGGTTGCTCTATCTCTATTCGATTATTCTACGAACTGAGATGTTTAATAAAACACCTTCTCCTCTTATGCTGTCTTCTTTCAAAGTGCTTCCATTGCTCTTGGACGTGCCTGTTTGTCTCGAGTTCAGGGTTGGATTCGACCTTGCTAATACCGAATTTGCTATACACCCCATGCATCTTGTGGATTAATATCGCATTCACGCCCCTGCCATGATATTCCGACCTCACTGCCATCAAATACAAATCCACTCGGTCATTTTTCCTGAGTGCTTTCAAAAGATGAATAAATCCCAACGGAAAGAGTTTCCCCTTTGCCTTTTGCAGCCCCCTCGACAACGATGGGATGCTAATGCCAAATGCAACCATACGGTTGTTCTTGTCAAGTACAACCGGTACGAAGTCGGGGTTAATTAATCCGAAATATTGTTTAATGTACGCATCAACCTGTCTTTTCGTCAACGTCACAAAAGCGTACAGATGTCGATATTCATCATCAAGTATCTGAAAGATTTCTTTAGCATACGGCAGCAACTCTTTTTTGTTTCGCACCTCCAGTGTTTTCAGTTTATATCGTCGGATGACAGTATCAGCGATACTGGAAATTGTCTCGTTGGGTTCGGGTGGGACCAGAAGCTCATATTCTATCCAGTCGACGTCTTTTATATATCCCATTTTCTCCATATGTGTTGCGTAATAGGGATAATTATAAATTGTGGCCATCGTGCCAAGCTCGTCGAACCCTTCTACAAGCATACCCTCAGGGTCCAAGTCAGTGAAACCCAGAGGTCCATGCACCGCGGTCATGCCAGTCTCTCTCGCCCATGACTCAACTGTCTTGAATAGGGCTTCCGACACGCCCGCATCATCAATAAAATCGATCCAGCCAAATCGCATATAGTGCTGCTTCCATTTTTCTATATGCAGCCGGTTAATTATGCCCGCGATACGGCCGACAATGCGGCCCTGCCTGTACGCCAGCCAGTACTTTGCCTCGCAATTTTCAAAAGCGGGATTCTTATCCTGGCGCAGAGTATGGTATTCATTCCCAAAGAGAGGAGGAACCCAATTTGAGTTGCCGCGGTACAGCATGTAGGGAAAGCGGATGAAGGATTTTAAATCCTTCAGAGTAATAACTTCTCTGATCTGCACGTCCATGATACTACCAAAAATGCAGACGTATTACGAATCATGGAGGCGGCTAAAATGTTATAGATTAAATATCCCTACCAGTCAGATGCGTACGCGGGCCGCAAAGGTGGAATAATTTTCCTATAACATCTTTGAATCAAGCATGGTATCTAATACGTCTGGGGACTTTTTACTCAACCAAGAAATACTGACCGCAGGCGATTTCGGGAGAGGCGATGAATTATCCCGTTGTCGGATCGATGATGGCGATGACAAACGCCCATTCCCCCTGGGCTCCCCGCGGGACGGTGAAGGGAACGTGCCGGAGCAATACCACCTCTTTGGTTTCACATTAAAAGTGTAGCATGAATCTATCGCTCAATAAAGAAGGAGATCCGACAGAAGGAGAAACGCCCTAACGCAATGGAATAGAGCGGCAATCCCGTTGGGCGGGACGCGGGAAGGGAGCGAATGCAGGAGCATTACAGCATCCGCCCCGGAAAAGGCTAAAGTGGAAAATCAAGACTTGACCCCTTCCCCTCGAAACGACGCGGTTTTCGCGTACGGTGCGCCTTATAGTTCGCCGTTCCTTTTTTAATCTGATCCCAAGAAATACCGTGACCCGCACGAACACTGGCACGAGCGTGCTCAATTCGTTTCAAAAAACGGGGATCATTCACCAACTTAAACTCAAACCAATCATCCTCGCTCTTGAATCCAATGAGTACGCCCGCTGGCTTCCCATGCTTGGTGATCACGATCTGCTCATGCGATGCTTTATCAAGATACTTAGAGAGTTGATCCTTTACTTCGGCGAGCGCTACAGTTTTCATTTCATTCACTCCATTTCTTCAACCAGATAGCTGAATTCGACTTTTCTATTATCCCGAGCACAATGACCTCGCCATCTATCACGTCATAAAACACCCGAACCTCACCGACTCGAAGTCTATATTGTGGCCTGTCCAATCCCCTTAACCGCTTGATCCTGCTTTTGCTCTCCCGAGTCGGGCGGAATCGGAGATGCTGCTTGATGGCATCCCGTACTTCCGCTTTCAAAAATGCTGGCAGGTCGTCATAATCGTCTCCGGCTTCGGGGGCAAACGTGACACGGTAATTCATTTTGGCTATACTATAGCTAGATTATGGCCTATTGTCAATTCATTTTTAGCCAACTTGGTAATTAAACGGCAAGCCTTCTGAGCGGGGCGTGGGAATGGAACGAGCCGACAAGTCACGCATCCGTGCCGAAAAAGGCTAAAGTTAAAAATCAAGACTTGACCCCTTTGACTTCTCCCTCCCAGGTTCCGCAGTCAATAGTCATGGTGTGACCCTGATGCTTCGGGTCCGCGCTATTTCATCTTCGAGGCCAACTTGATCGTCCTGCCCGCAACCATGAACGCGCCTCTCCCGAGATGATGAATCGTCTGCGGGGCTTTCCTCAAGGGGTCGATCCATGCCTTGACTACCTTGAGGATGAAAAAGTTGTACTTCGTTACCATCCGCGCATCCACGACCTTGCATTCAAGATTCGCATAGCACTCACCGATGAGCGGCGCTGCGACGAGGGAGGCGGGCTCGGGGGTAAGGCAGCAAGCCCTAAATTTGTCGACGCGCTTCCCGGAGGTGTTGCCGCAGCCCACCGCCTTCGCCGCCAGCTCCACTGTCGGGATGTTGATAACGCATTCCCTGGTCGCTTTCAGGATGCCGAACGTATGGTTCCGGTTACTGATCACGCAGCCCACGATCGGCGGCTCGAACTCCATCATCGTATGCCACGACATGGTCATAATGTTCGCCCGCCCCTCGCGGGCCGTCGCGACCATCACTACCGGCCCGGGTTCGAGCAGCCGATAGACCTGAGACAAGGGAAACGTTCTTTTCCTCATCCGGGACTCCTTTCGACCTCTTGCAGAACAGACTGCCGCAATCGCAGCAAAGCAGGGCGCAAGTTCGGAACGCAGCTAACGATGAGCATAACCCGCACGCAATGGACGCGCAACGCGCGGCTATCGCTTGTTGGGGTTCATGCTCTTGTTGGAAATCTCCCCGCTACCGCCCAAAACTCCACCAAACAAGGACTCCTTGAGAACCGTGCCCTCAGGCACAGCAAACCGAAAATCCTTCTTACTCATATCGGGAGATGAGATGTCCACATGAACCTCGGTTGAAGAGCCTTTCATCTTGGTTGTCTTGCGGACGTCCCTTGATCTATTCATGGTCTCTCTCATCCTTTGCTTGTTCTCTATTGTGACTTCTTGCCCCATACCCTTGATCGCTTCTTCAAGTTCCTGATCAGTCAATTCGGGCATTGCCATACCTCCTTCGGGAGGCTCAAGAGAACGGAGATGCTTCAGGATGAGATGCGTGGACTTAGAAATCCAGAATGTTTCCTTCTTTGATATCGTTGATGCTCCGCTGATAACATAGCAGTCTTCTTCTCCGATTTTCTCCACCTTTGCTATCTTGGGGTCTTTCAGTCTTGAGAACAGAGTAGGGCACTCCTTGAATGCGGACAAAAAGAGCGACGGGATTGTGAACGCAGCGCCACCGGAGATTCCTGTTGCGCCGGCCAAGGCAAGTTCGTCACTACTCATCTTCGAATATGCATTCATCACTCCCATGTAGAGATATGGTTGAGACCCATCACTCCACACTGCTCCGGACTGAGCCATGCCTGGCATCGGCATGTTCTTTTGTGTCCAGGAAATGAGGTAGAAGTTTGGCTTCTTGAGCAGTATCGAAAACGAAGTCTCTATGTTCATCTTCATTCCACCAGTGTCGATATTCGAAGTGATGGTTCCTTGTGCCTTGTAGGTCTGCATTGACTCGTACGTGGTTTCGACCTTTTCGAATATCTTACTTGGGATCATGTCCTCCGCAAAGCCATGCGTGCCCAGCATCATCACGATGGCAAACGCAAAGAGTTTCTTTCCTGTCATGATTCTCTCCTTTTTCAGTTTCTAACGCCTGAATTGAGCGGTGATCCCGCTGCCTGCAGGCAGGAGCGCGACGCGCATCCGCAACGGCAAGGCGGAAGCCCCGCAGGGAGCGCCCGCTCGAATGACTTGTTCGCGTCGCCTGCACCCTCTGGTTCGACGATCCTTTCAGTTCATTGGAATGATGTCAGCGTAAGCAAACCCATTCCGAGTCACAATATCGCCGACGCTGACCTGGACAGTTTTCCGAAACATCGGCCCCCCCACGACGACTGTGTGGATTTCCCCGTTCTCTCCGCACGGGTCGCAATCCTTGGGGAACTCCGCAATCAAGGCCCTTGACCACTTCTGCCCAGCAAAACGCGAAGGCAGTTTCTTGAGATCAACACTGCTGACATAGGCTTCGAGTCCTGCTGACAGCATTTGCTCCGCCAGGTCGCTCGTGGGGATCCCCCACAACGGAAAAAGAGGATCAATTCCGGTTCCTTTTAATTGATTCTCCCGATACTTTCGGACGTCCTCAAGAAACAGATCTCCGAATGCCATGCACTCAATCCTCTTGCCGGCAGACTCGGTGACGAAACGTCGCATGATGTCGTCGCATTGCTCGTTTGTGCATGGGTCGGGTAAACTGATGGTTTCGATCGGAAGACCTACTGCCTCGGCTTGACGCTGAAGCATCTCCAACCGAGTGGCGTGCATCGACACACGATTGTATTTCTGGTTCATTACGGTAAACAAGCCGAGAAGCTCAATCCTCGGGTCTTGTTGGAGCAGGTGAAGCGCCCATGAGCTGTCCTTGCCGCTACTCCAGCTCAATAGTGTCTTTTTCTTCATCATACCTTCTGTCGAACTACGGAATTGAGCGGTGATCCCGCTGAGCGGGACGCGGGGAGGGGCGAACGCTTGTGCGCTCGCGCATCCGCGCAGGAAAGCCCAAAAGTCAAAATTCAAGACTTGACCCCTTGCCTGCCTAATCCCTTTTAGGGTTAATAATTCTCCATGCATCTAACTTTTCTGGACGGTCAAAGAAAATATTCTTACCTGTTGCAGATAGAGGAATCCCTATTATGAGATCACATGGTTTTAATAATCCTAATATCAACGCTGCGACTCCCACTTTCTGCATCATTCGATTGTCAATATTGTGATCCATGGCAGTCTTAGCAGCCGAACCTGCTGCAATGCTTAAATCCATGATTCTAAACATACAAAAAGGGCCAGCGAAATCTGATTTATCAATTAGAGCTGGCTTTTGCTTACGCATTCCGGCACAAGTTAAAATACCACATCCTCCGCAATTTATACCTACCGCTTTTCGGCCTTGGACTCCGATAAGAAACAAAAGACCGGAATATTTTACAGACTTTGCATCGCTCGTCCAATCCATTCGGATCGCCTCTCCTCGTTTCTTGTCTGTCTTAGAGACGGCGCTTCCTTTCATCGCACCTATTTCTTGCATCCTTCTTGAAATATCGCTTTTTTCTTTTGTTGTTGCGAGCTTTGTTTTAATCCAATCCGCCCCACCTGCTTTAGGAGCCGTGCGCGCAGAAACGGCCATCAAACCAGCGACTATCTTTAAACCTTCTCTATCAAGTGCATTCACGGTTCACCTCCAAAACTTATAAGACGCTCAGCAACGCCTATCGCCGTCAGATGGAGCGCATCGTTGCGCCGTTGTCATGTCGTTTTGTCAGATGAATGCAGTTCAGGGTAAAGCTTTGTGGCGCACTCAGGACATACCCCATGAGTAAATTGCGCCTCTGAATGGTCTCTGACATAGGATTCTATCTGGGTCCAATGGCCTTTGACGTCACGAATCTTTTTACAGGAAGCACATATTGGCAACAAGCCGCTCAACAGCTTTACTCTACCCAATGCGTCTTGTAGCTCATTGACCGTGCCCTTCAGTTTTTCCAATAAAGGATCAGTGACCTTAATAAAAAGTGCGGCTCCAACAGCTATGGCAATCACTCCGATCAATCCGCCCACCAAACCGGCTCTCGTGAAGGGCGCGCGAATCTCGGCAAGATCGATCTTGGCGACAATGCCCATGTTCAGCTCCTTAACCGGCTCGTATGCCGCAAGCACTCTCACGCCTCGATAGTCGAGGCCGACGACGGTGCCCGAACGGCCAGACAATGCCAACCTCATGGGTTCTGCCAACTTTGAGTCAAAGGGGATAGGTTTCGGGTTCCTGAGGTCATAATGACGATGCCGCAGAAGATAGACCATCATGTCCCCTTCCTTCTGAGCAAGAGTGAATTCTCCAGTTTTGCTTAAACCCTCATAATGATCATGCGCATCAACTATCTGGCTCAGCACCGCTTGCCGTGCGCCCCTGGGATAGACTTTCATGTAGTGGTTATCAAATCGCGCAATTGCCTCAATCAAACGGGCTTGGCTCTTGACCGACTCTACAAGACGCGCTTTTTGTTCATTAAACGACATTCTGTAAAGCATGCTGAAACCTATGGACTCGACCACCAGAGATACAATTGCCATGATGGCAACCAGCAGAAAAATTCTTTTGCGTGGGCTCATGTCTGTCTCCTCACTATGCGTGGAGAAACCAGTCCTCATCTCCCTCGGGGAAGAGGAACGAGCGAATTGTTATGAATTATTTTGTCCCGCCAAACAAAGCAAAAATACTATATTTAAAAAAACAATCAGCGTTTTTAAATCCCGCTTTGGTTAATAAATTTAATTGATCAAATAAGTCGCTTGGTTTGTTTTCTTCTTTTGACTTATAGATATTTGGTAAACCATTAAATTTTCCAACCTCATCGCCTAGATTATTTCTCTGTAACGCTTCATTCATCCAATCCACCCACATTTGAAACTGGATTTTTTCTGATATCCCCGAAGTCGGTAAAACCACGTCATAATTAAGAAATAAACCGTTTCTGCAGAGTTCTATATTTATTTTTGAATATAATTTACCTTTACTTTCAAAAGGCAGATGGTGGGTAGCCATAGAAGAAAAAACAAAGTTATATTTATCGTTTTCAGCTTTCTTTTCTATATATTCTTCGAAACTCATTTCAATGAATTTAATTGCTTTGTCTTTCAAACGCTCTTTTGCTTTTAAGAGCATTGCGGTAGAACCATCCATGAGGTAAAAATTATTTTTGGGATATTTATTATGCAGATGTTCTGTTATGATGCCGTCGCCACAGCCAAGATCTAATACCTTAAGATTAACAGGAGAAGGGAAGTGGTAAAAGAACAAATCGCATAGTAATTTAATTATCTTTTTTCTTTCGACTACCATTACGTCAGCGGATTTTGTATATGATTCAACCTGCCCATTGCCTTTTGCGTTTAACCAAGTGTTCGAATTATCATTTTTCATAATTTTTATTCATAACGACGGAATTGAGCGGCAACTACTAACAGCTCAAACATATATCTGTTACACAGCGGAAAAGATTATGTATTATATCACTGCTGTCCAAGATAAATGACTTTTCGGTGGACCCCCCTCAAATATAAGGGCTAAAACGGCGTTTTGGACGATTTTGCGCCTGGTTCATTTTGAGGTCTCAGAAAATGCTGTCCAAGAAATCAGTCCCAAAGATCGA
>JAPLCX010000047.1 GCA_026392035.1 Candidatus Auribacterota bacterium
TTTTAACAAATGGTGAAACAAAGGAGGCTCTTTTTGTGTCCGCATCCTGCAAAAAAGTTGAAGGTTGCATGTCGCTCATTCTTGTAGGCATTCAACAAGTTACGAAATCATCAACTCGATACTCGCCGATTTCGGGTTGAATATGTGATAACACTAAAAAATATTTCCGGGAATTACAGAAATCTATTCCGGGGGGACTCGGGTTCCTAACTTATTCCTATGCGAGCCAAGCGTTATAATAGCAACGATCCCCGTTGGCTGAGATATCTTGAGCTTCATACACGATATCTCTATATGAGCAACGGTAAATATGATTTCCGTAACACGGAGCTTGCCAGCGAATTAGGTGTAACGCGCCGTACTCTCCAGCGATGGGCTAAAGGCATTGGGTCACCAAAAGAAAAGCATCTGAAGATCATAGAATCCTTCATTAATAAGCGTGGTCAATAAGCTTGTCGTGTTGGCAAATTAGTAGGTGCTTCATAACTGAAATCCCCTAAAACCTCCCAGATCAACCCGTTTAGGGCCTATATTTATAATGTCGCATATACTCCCATAATGTACCTTATGTAAACTAACCGAGATAGGCCTATATGCTTCTGTCTCTTCATTTATAAGCAGTTGCGTAGGTTCTTGGATAACATGTGGATAACGTTATCAGGAAGGTGAAGTCCATAGAGAGGGGCCCGCTTAGGACAAAGATCGTGGCTGATAGGTCATTTTAAGAGGAATAAAAGACCTTGGCGGCCGAGCAGGCCCTATATACATGCTGCCTGCCAATGCTGTGGCAGGTCGCCAGATCACTGCGAACAAGCTCCGAAAGGGCCCTGGAAACGCTGCTTTGTTCCTTGTCGAGCAATCGGGTTAAAATCCCCGTGGTTAAGGGCCCCTTATAAGCCAGGCGGCGCAATACAGTGGCGGCTAGGGGAGTCGGGTGCTTTTTGTCGATATCATGCTGGCATATAGAAAATATCGCCTTTTTTGCTTTTTTGAGCGTAATTGACGTGATCAGGCCGTTTTCAGCCATAATCGAATTCAATAGCTTCGAGCATATGCGGAGAGTATAACCCAGGTCACCTGTGGACAGGCTGTATATGTACTTGACTATCTGAGCGCTGATAACGGCTGGGTTTTCGGTCCACATGGGAGAGTTTTTTGGCAATCTCTTGGCGAGTATCAGGTCCAGGCTTGAAGTGGGCAGGGGATCCAGATTCAGCCAGATTAAATTTTCGAACCTGCCAGCCAGCTTTCGTCCGGACCCGGGTGGACCTGTGAAGATCCACGAAAGATGCGGCTGAAAAAGCGGACCTATCTCGTCGGGCAAAATAACGCGCCGCTCCCCTACCCTTGCTTGAAGTACGAGCCCACCCTCATATCCCATTCTCGTAGCTGCAATATTCGCGTATTCGCCCAGGCGCTCGATCCGGAAGCCATGTTTCACAGCAATTACGGGATATCGATGCTGCACCCTGGCCTGGAGCATGGCGGACGAGTGTACGCCTGCCCAGTTCATTAGTCGAATCGCATCACGATGGAGGAGATCATAGTCTCCATTGCGGCGAGGTTTCGTTTTAAGGCTATTTGCCAGCACACCCCTAATGGCATTAATTGACGACCACAGTGCAAGCGCCACGAAATATTGTTCGGAAACATCTCCATTAAACTGTATCTCACCCACGGGGCTTATGCACGCTCCCCGGCTCGCCATCTCATATCTTAGGTAATTCCCGAGTGAGCTCTTGCCCGTGCCTCTGCCACCCTCGATAAAAACAATCCCTCCCCCATTCAGCATGGCATTTCGTGCCAGTGCGAGCTCGCTCTCTCTTCCTGCAAAAAGATTGAGGTCATGGGCAATAATAGGTGCATCACTGAATGGATTTGCTGGGCATGTTTCCCTAATATCTTTTTGCATTATATCCCAGAGCCTCCATAGTAATTATATAGCGATAATACGTTATATAACAAAATAGGCATACCCTTATTATTAACGGATATACGTTATATATTACTATGCTCTGCGAATGGATGCAATGTACTTTGTGCTGCGGAAGCTCTTTTTGGAAGAGAACCCATTTTATTAAAGCCGGGGGGGGCGAGAGAAATCCCCTCCCTCAAGTTCTATCTGCTCGCCATATCAGGGGGAAAAGCTGCAGTGATGATCCCCAAAGGATGCAATAACGGTCATAGTGGCCCACAATAATCGTTAGAGCTCGCGGCAGCTTATTTGGAGGGAGATCTTTTTGTCCCCCCGGGGAGGAAGGACAAATCGGAAATGCGGCAAAATGACGGTTCCTTGGTAAGTCAAATCAAAACCCTTTTCGGATTGCGAAACCGTTTCTATCGGGAAATGCCAGAATCCGGCTGGTTCGCTCCACGAGATACGAACCGCAAACCTGTCAGGAGTATCCACCAGTTCAACAAAACTGATTCCCTCTGCCGTACCCCTGCTCCCCGCTTTGCGGGCTGATTGCTTCTGTGATGGGATTGAAATATACCGCTCTGCCTGATTTCCGGAGAGGAGCGTCATGTTAAACTCAATACCCATCCAGAGTTCAAGAGCCTCGTCAGCCTGGCTTGAAATACAGTAGTCAATCCCGACGATGCCGCTCCCGTTAAGGGTGTATGTCTTAAGGATATCGAGGTATCTCCTCTCTCCCGGGGAGTGAAATACTCCTCGCCGCCGGAGAGAGGCGATCACACTGCCTTCGCGTTCCGTGAGCGCGGCGATTTCATATGGCTGGTTTACAAACCCCCCCTGTTCGGGGTACTCACAGCGGGCAAAACTCTCGAGCGTGGTGCCGTCGCCAAAAAAGTGATCCAGCAATGAACGCCGGAGATACCAGTCATAATGCAATGCATTTAACAATTCCGGGGTTACGCTCTTTACCATATCATGAATAGACTGGACCGCCCCCTCTCCTCCGTCCGCACCTTTCGCAGGCTGCTCACGCATAGCAGTATGATACGCTTCCTCCCTTCTGCTCATTGTGTTGGAGAGGTTGAAATAGCGAGGCTTGTAATCCAGTTCAAAGAGAGATCCTCCGTATCCCGGTGATAGATAGGCGTTGACGCGTGCGTTTCGCAACAGGATCTCCTCCATCCCATCCTGATCATAATCGATTCTCTCACTCTCAACCCACTCCCCCTCCCCGTGCACGGCCCTGTCAACAGCCACCTCTGCCTTGATCATGTTGCTGTAATTCGCGTGCCGGAGGTAGTTCAGGTAGACACCGCCGAATAGTCCATGCCAGTAAGCGCAGTTGCACTGGCTGCGCCACAGAGACTTCTTTGTTTCTAGATCTCCTGGGAGCTCCTTATGGACCATCCGGCTCACATGGAATGACTTGCTCCGCTGAAGGTTACTCTCCGGGTATTTCACCAGGAAATTCCGCCAGAACCCTCCCCTCAAAAAGCGTGACAACTGATCGAACCGCTTCTCTCGCTTCAACTCACCGATAGTCTGCTCAAATGCAGCCTGTACTCTCGCGGGGAGCGCCCATTCCATCATCTCGTCATACGAGGCAGTAGGAAGATATACCTTCCCCCGTGGCGGGAATCGGTCGAGGTACTCGCTGAGCGTGAGCATCGTGAGCCAATCTGAATTGTTCTCGATGAGTTCGAAAAAGCGCTCCAGATACCTCTCTTCGTAGACCCATTTATATGTACCAGGCCAGACGCCGAACTTCTCCCCATCATCGCCCAGGGTGAGCCCGACGCCTGGTGATTTCTCTCCTGCCTGCCTGAGATAGTCTATAGCGCTATGAGGTTCGCTAAACGGTATGAGATATCGTAACTGCTTATTAACCGGGAATACGGCGAGAGTGCACCCCTCGTCCTCGGTAATGTAATATCCCGAAAGCCCCTCTCGATCCAACCCGCCATAGACAAAGTGGGAATCATCGAGGAGGGTATAGCTGAGACCCGCAGCGCGAATGAGGCTCGTCAGCTGCGGCTCCCATACCCGTTCCGCAAGCCACAACCCGCGCGGGACACAGCCGAAGGCGGCGCGAAGGTAGTCGCTCATAAATGCGAGCTGGCCGTGCGCGTCCTCCCGGGGGATTGCCGGAAGGATCGGTTCATAAAACCCTCCTCCCAGGAGCTCCACCTGGCGGCGGTTGACAAGCTCTTTAATATCCGTGAACGCCCCCGGGCGATTGACTTCAATCCACTCGAGCAGCGGCCCGCTATAGTGAAGCGCGCAGCGGATGCCGGGGTGTTTCTTCAGCAACTCGAGGAACGGACTGTAGCATTTTTGCCACGCTTCCGTGAACACGTGCCCGAAGTTGCCCACCGGTTGATGATTATGCACCGCGAATAGGAAATATATATGTCCCATAGAGTACAATCTCCGATTGACCGTCTCGCCGGCTTCGCGACTGGCAGTAACCCGCACTCCTGCTCAGAGCGCCGTCCAGCGCTCGAGTTCAAAATCTTCAGCCGGGACGGTGAATGAGATATATCCACCGTGAGGATGCCGCTCGAGCTCCAACGTGCCGGACTTTACCTGAAGGTAGAAGCATACCTCCTCCCTCTTTTTGAAGCCTAAATCACGGAATGGTATCGCGAGCTCGATGATCCTGTCTATCGCAATGGTAGTGTAGCTTACCCTGCGCCCGTAGCGACCAGAGGCTTCACGGTGGCAGAGCTTGAACTCCGGATTCATGATTTTCTTCTGATTCAGCGAGAAAGAGATTCGGCATTCCCGCGGCTTGGTGAAATGCAGGTGAATGTGGTAATCGGTATCATTGCGGAGTTCCTCTCGCTTCAGCGGATCAATCCTCAAGAACAATGTACGCTCGTCAAAGCCGTAGCAGATGGCCTTGATAAACGCCTCCGTCTTGCACATCGTGGTATCCGAGCGCGCCGCACGATAGTGGCCCGCGTCCACCCATTCATAGTATGAACTCTCACGCCCATCAATGGTTGGCTTTAAAAATGCCTTCGGTTCATGAGCGACGCGCACCCTCCCCAGGTTGATGATCGGGGTGTCAAGGGCTTCGGGGACCTCTTCACCGAGCAGTTGATGCACGTTCTTCAGGTGCGTCCGAAACAGCTCATCGAATACCGGGTCGTTGTCGGTTGAAAACCGATCGCCATACCACCAGAACCAGTCGCTCCCCTCGGCGGCATAGAGCTCCTCGCGCGCCGCATCGAGATTCTTCCGGCGCGGCGCTGATTCCTCGGCATGGCGCACTACGCGCCTCGCCCTGCCCAGGAGATTCCAGGCCTCGTTGTCCTCCTTATCGCCTATCCACACCCCGTAGTTGCTGTCGATCCATGAGCCGCTGTGGAGATTGCGGATCACCTCAGATGGTGGATGCTCCTCAAGATAGCTGCCGATCTGCACGGTTGAGGCGAATGAACCCCTGCTGAGCTCTTCGTAGAGCTTCCGGAGAAATCCCTCTCCTCCGTCGGGATAGCCCTGCCATGGATTCTCTCCGTCCAGTATGACGCTCACCAGCGCGTCATCTGTGCGCACCATCTTTGATATTTCAGCCAGCCTCAGCAGGAAATCAGCGGAGGCGCTTTTCCCGTCATTGTGTGCGTAGCTGAAGCCAATCCTGTCGGAGAGCTCCCTGTCCCGGAACACCATCGCGATCGAGGCGTTGCCGTGCTCAATCCGGTAGGGCTGGTAGAGCACACTGAACCTGTCCCTGCTCCGCAGCGACCTGAAGAGCACCTCCTCATCGGAAGCCATCCACCGGATCCCCTGCTTCGCAACCAGCGGCACGATCTCAGGGCACACAGACCCTTCCGGTGGCCAGAGGCCGAGGGGCTTTTGGCCGAAGAGCCGCTCGTGGTACGCGACGGCAGCTGAGAGCTGCGCCTCAACGTCGGCGGGGTAGCGATAACGATCCGGCAGCGGTACATCGGGCATGGCCCGCCGGGCAAAGTCCGTGTCGTAGAGGAGCGGCATAATCGGATGATAGTAGGGGCTGGTGGTCAATTCTATCTGGCCGCGCCTCACCGCATCCTTGTGGAGGGGAATGATCTTTTTAAAAATATCATCCTGGATTTCAATGAGCCGGGCCTTGTCATCCTCGGTAAATCCGGATCCCCTCTCCTTCATTTTACGCAACTCCGGATAGAGCGCGCACGCCCTGAATCCGAACCATGCGAGATTGAACCACACCTGCAGGTCCCTCAGATCCCTTTCTGTGAATCGACTCACCAGATCCGGCAAGGCGCTCTCCATAATCTTTGTTCCCCGTTTGTAAAGCAATTCCTTGTAGCGCGGATAGCGCATGAGGCGCGTGTCCCAGTTCACCATGAAATAATTCCAGAGGATAAACTGCTTCTCCTCCTGGGACAACTCGGCCGCCGGCTTCACGGTATGCTCAAAAAACAGATCCCTGACCTCCCCGCTGGTATACTCCTCGATCTGTTTCAGCAGGGAGGGGACATAGTTGAATGTCTGCCTGATGGCCGGGAATTCCTCGAGGAGCGAGATGAGGTCGAAGTAGCCCATCGTGGCGTGCATGCGGACCCATGGCATGGCGCTCACCTTTGTCAGCGGGTCATAGTAGTACGGCTGGTGCATGTGCCAGTAGAATGCGAGAGCGAGCTGTTTCACGCGCGATTGTCCTCGTTGTATGAGTGTGCATGTTTTGATTCGCGCAATTGCTCAATCGCCGATCGATTTCTTCTGGCCCATTCAGAGATCGATCTCCTGAAGGTATTTCGCCGCTTCCTCAGGGGCTGTGGGGTTGATATAGAAGCCGGTACCCCATTCGAAACCGGCCAATTGCGTGAGGCGAGGCATAATCTCAATGTGCCAGTGGAAGTCAAACTCGAGCGTCCTCCAATAATCCTTGCGCGGCCATCGGATAGGTGCGGTGTGCAGGATGAAATTGTACTGGGGATGGTTGAGCGCCTTCCCCAGTTTGCCGAGCGTCACGATCAGCATGTCGGCGAGTATTTGCATCTCACCGGACTGGAGGCTCTGGTAATCCGCATGGTGCGCCTTGGGGAGAATCCAGATCTCAAAGGGGAACCGTGAGGCGAATGGGCAGAATGACACAAAGAGCTCGTTCTCACAGACGATGCGGATGTGTTCCGCGAGCTCCTGTTTGAGAATATCGCAGAAGATGCAGCGGTCTTTATAGTTGTAGTAGCTGAGTGCGCCCATGAGTTCTTCTTTGACCCTCTTCGGGGTAACCGGCGTGGCGATGAGCTGTGAATGCGGATGCGAGAGCGAAGCACCCGCCGCCTTCCCCTCATTGCGAAAAATGAGGATGTATTTAAAGCGCCGGTCCTGGGTCAGGTCCACGATCCGCAGCTTGTAGGTTTCCAATATCTTGCTCAATGACTCTCGTGTGTGCATCTCCAGGCACTTGTGGTGATCGGGGGTTTCGATGATCACCTCATGCGCCCCGATGCCATTCATCCTGTCATATACCCCGCGCCCCTCTTTCCCCAGCTCCCCCTCGATACGGAGCGCGGGATATTTGTTGGGGACGACGCGCACCTCCCAGCCAGGCGAGTTGGGCCGTGAGTGGGGGCTGCGGAACGCGAAGATCTCCGGCGGGGTCATCTTTTCTCTCCCCTCGCAAAAGGGGCATCCCTTTGCATCCGGTTTATCGGGGCACGTATAAAAATCCTTCGGGCGTTGTGCCCTCTCGTCTGATATGATGACCCATCGTCCAAGTATGGGATCTTTCCTTAATTCAGGCACATTATCCTCCTATCGCTAAGCATGTTACGGGTATATCTGCGCATATTCCCACACAGATCGGGCCCATGAAAAATTCAACTCCGTTGCATTCCCGCGTATCCCCTGCCAGTGAGGCTGCCACCGTGAAATGCAAGGAATACAAAAAGAGAAACAGCGAGCAGCATCCTCTCTAGATATGCTGTTTTTTCAACATCGCATCAGCACCCCAGACGAGCTTCTCGTAGAGCTTCTTCGTTTGGTCAGCGATGAGGTCCCAGCTAAACAGCTCTTCAACCCTTCTTCTGCCATTCTCGCCGAGCGTTCTCGCCATCCCGTGATCCTTGAGCAGCCTATTGACCGCGTCGGCAATCTTCCTGGGATTCGCCGGCTCCACTAAGAGTCCTGTTTTCTCATGTAATACTACTTCGAGAATGCCACCTACGGCGCTTGCCACGACCGGCGTCTTGCATGACATTGCTTCGAGATTGATGATGCCAAATGGTTCGTAGGTCGAGGGGCAGACAAAAACCCTCGCGCTCGTATAGAGTTGAATGTATTCTTCTTCTTTTAAATGCTCGTGAATCCAGACGATTTTTTTATTCTTTTGCACTTTTGCCATCATGAGATCCTCATATTCCTTCGTGTCTGCGCCAACGGCGCCCATGACGAGCTGGCACGGGATATAGTCCATTGCATCGATCAGGAATCTCATCCCCTTCTGAGCAGTTGGCCGGCCGATGAAAAGGATATATTCGTCTTCTATGCCATATCTCTTCTTGAGTTTGGGGTCCATCTCCTTCTGTTTCCAGGTGTCGAGGTCGATACCGTTATGGACGACTTCTACCCTATCAGCCCTGATATTGAAGTACTTCAGGATATCCTCTTTCATAATCTTGGATACCGCAATAACCTTGTCAGCCCCTTCAATCCCGGTTTTCTCCATCCAGGTGCTGACCTCGTAACCCCTTCCCAGCTGATGCACCTTCCAGGGCCGGAAAGGCTCCAGGCTGTGGCACGTGGCGACAAATGGGACCGCATAAAGGATCTTTGCGAGATACCCGGCAAAGTGGCCGTACCACGTATGGGTGTGGACGATCTGAGAATCTATTCCTTCGCAGAGCATCTCCAGGTTCGTGGCGAGGGTTTTGAATATCGAATTGAATTTGGGGTGCAATTTGCAGTCCAGATCTTTCCAGGGCATATACCCCTTGACCATTAGGTGAGGCGATTCGCTATTCACATCGCCGAAATACCTCACCTCAACGTCCATGAGCTTGGAGAGACATCGTGAAAGCTCGCGGAGGTGGACTCCTGCCCCCCCGTAGACATTGGGCGGATACTCCCGCGCTATCATTGTTACCTTCATCTCTCTCTCCTTTTTAGCTGCAGGGTAATGTCAAAAGATATTTTATAAAGCAACCACAGATTTTTCTGATTATTTACGCCTTTTCTGAGTAAATCAGTGGTGATTTATCTGTGGTAACATGCGTATAATTAAGCCCTTGTATAGAAATTCATTCCCTTCTCCATTTACCACAGATTTATTCACCACAGATTAACGCAGACTTCCTCCCCCCAAAAATAATTTACAAGTATCTGTGCAATCTGTGGTTGCATTTAGTTCTTTCATAAAACCTTTGACACTATCAGCTGCCGCATAATAGCGTATTTCACCTGTGAACCGGCCTATAGAGTCAATGGCCTCTTCTCACAGCGGAATATGGCAGCCGGCTCCACGTTGGGATCGAGCGTTATATGGTTTTCCCTTCCCCTCCATGTGTGGAGGCTATCAGTAATAAGCTCCCTGACCTCATATTCCTCGTCAGAGGAGATACCGAACTCTTCAACCGGCACGGTAATCCTGCTCGTCGCGGGCCTGAACGGATCGAGGTTAATCGCCACGAAGATGGTGTTCCTGCCATCCGGCGATGTCTTCCCGTAAAAGAGAATAGAATCGCAAGTCGAGTTATAGATGCGAAGGTTGTCGGTATAGTGCAGGGCAGGGTTTTCTCTTCGGATATGGTTCAACCGCGCGATGTAGCCCTTGATGTTTCCCGGAGCATCCCAGTTGCGTACCTTATACTCGTACTTTTCTGAATTCCTGAGCTCATCCTTATCTGGAAGCTTGTCATTTTCCAGAACCTCATAACCGTTGTACATACCGTAGAGCGATGAGGATGTGGCAGCGAGGGCGATGCGCATCTTGAAAGCGGGCCGGCCTCCGGTGAAGAGTATGGGGGGGTGGATGTCCGGCGTGTTGACGAAAAAGTTAGGGCGCAGAAATTCCTTAAGGTAGCTGTTCGTGAGCTTCAGCAGGTATTCGATGAGCTCGTTCTTGGCATTTCGCCATGTGAAGTATGTATAGGACTGGGAGAAGCCAAGCCTGGAAAGAGATTCAAGTTTATCATAATCTGTGAAAGCTTCGGAGAGGAAGACGGTTCCGGGATAATCCTTGGTCACCTCCCTGATGATCCATTCCCAGAACTCCTGAGGTTTCGTGTGCGGGTTGTCGATTCGGAAGGCGGTCACCCCTTGGTCCAGCCAGAAAGTGAGGATGCCCTTAATCTCATTCCACAGTTCCTCCCTGTCCCCCGGCATGAGATTGAGAGGACACACATCCTCGTATTTTTTAGGGGGATTTTCGGCGTATCTGATGGACCCGTCCGGATTACGGAAGAACCAGTTGGGGTGCTCTTTGATCCAGGGATGGTCGGGGGAGCAGTTGGTCGTGAAATCCAGGGCAACTTCCATGCCCCTTTCCCTGCACGCCCGAACAAATCGTTTGAAATCGTCGAGGGTGCCAAGTTCGGGGTTGATGGCCTTATGCCCACCGCATTCGTTACCCACCGACCATGGGCTTCCCGGGTCCGTGGGTCCCGCTTTCAGACTATTGTTCGGGCCCTTCCGGTTTGTCCTTCCGATAGGATGAATGGGGGGCAGATAGATAACGTCAAACCCCATTCTCTTTATATCGAAGAGCCTGGCAATCATGTCGTCGAAGGTTGCGCTTTTTCCGGGCACCCCTCCCTGTGACCGGTGGAACATTTCGTACCATGCGGCGAACCTGGCGCTGACGGGCTCCACCATGATCTCGAGCCCGCGCGTATAGGTAGTCTTTCTATTTTTATCAGTTTTCAAGTTTGCTTCTACGGTATATTGGCACCATCCCAACATGTCTTTCAGCGGGAAGGCCCCCGACCAGCGAACCTCCCCTTCTTGTATCATTGGGACTCTAAACCAGGGGGAGGAGTTAGGATGCTTCTTTCTGTATAGGAGACAAGCCTCAGGCGGCTCCTTGCTATAAATATCCGCCGTAACCCGGAAGCTCCTGTCCACTTCCCGCTTGACTGGAAAGCGCCCACCCTCTATCTCCGGGTATACATTTTTGATGCGTATTTCACTTCGCATGTCTAAGGACTCTCCACTTCAAAAGCTGACAGAATTTTAGTTAAAAGAATGCGACTTCTCAAGAAAAATAATCATAAGAGGGAAATAGGTCAGACGGTATGAACTGACCCTTCGTGGACGGCGCTTTTCACTGGGCTTATTTTGCAGCCGCAGTGCGTCGCACACAGAGCAAATGAGACCGCGTAGAAGACAATCAAATATCTCACGCGGGAGCCATGACCTTGAGCGCCCGGGGGGCTATTGAGAAGCCGATAGGAGTGGTCCCGATAATATCGCCGTCTGACTGCACCAGAACCTTATGGGCGGAACTCACGTTGACTGACTGCCCGCGGTGAAACGTGATGCCTTCCAGAGCCCGGTGGGTATTCAAGAGCACAGATAACCCTGATCGGAGGATCACAGAGGCGTATCGCTTCTGGAGAATACACACATTGAGCCAGCCATCGTCAATTGCCGCATCCGGGCAGAGCGTGAACCTGCCGCCATAGTGCCGGGAATTGCAGACCACCATTGAATACCCGCTGAGCGATGGTTTTTGACCGTCGATATCAATGGTGAGCTCGGGGAGACCATAGTGGATCACCGCGCGTACCGCGGCTATTGGATATGCAAACATCCCCAAAAAACCCTTCACGGTGGGATCAACTTCTCTCACCACCTGCGCATCAAGACCCACTCCCGCCATGCAGGAGAAGTAACGCCCCACCGATGTCAGGCCAAGATCGATCGTCTTGACTTTTCCCCTTGTGAGCACCTCGCACGCCCTCAGTGGATCGAGGGGAATCTCCATCTCCCAGGCGAGTACGTTACCGGTTCCCATGGGGAGTATCCCGAGAATAAGGTCCGAGCCCGCGATGCCGTTGATCACCTCGTGTATCGTGCCGTCTCCTCCCGCGCAGATCACCATCTGGAACGATCCATCCCTCGCGCTGCATGCGAGATGCCGCGCCTCGCCCGGCTGTACCGCGGTGAACGTCTCCAGGCAAAACCCCTTCTCCGTGAGCACGCGCTCGATTCTCCGCAGCCGCGCGGCGCTCGCGGCTCTCCCGGAGGTTGGATTTACTATGAGTTTGGCGCGCATGGCGAAATACCCTACGCTCCCTTCTCCAGTATCTCGACAGGAACTCCTGCGAACTGTTTGAAACGCACCGCGTCGCTCCGGGAACCTACAATGGTTCCGTAGTGCATCGGGATTGCCACGGCGGGTTTTATTCTCTTCGCTGCCTCCGCAGCCTCATTCGCGTTCATCACATAGGTGCCGCTCACCGGAAGCAGTGCCACATCGGCAGTGACGGTCGCCATCTCGGGGATCAGGTCGGTGTCTCCGGCGTAGTAAATCCGGCGTGTGCCGAAGGTGATGATGAACCCAAGGCCGCCCTCAGCGCGGGGATGAAACGGCTTGTTCGTATTATAGGCGGCCACTCCCTCTACGACGATCTCTCCTATGGAAATCGACTGCCCCGGTGTGATGATCCGCACATCCCCTTTGAGCTTCCTCGCGCACTCCGCGCAGGTCACCGTCACCGTGTCAGACTTGAAAATCCGCTCAATAGCGGTTGGCGAACAATGATCGTAGTGCGAATGCGAAACGAGGATTATATCTGCAGCGGGCCCTCCCGTGATCTTATAAGGATCAATGTAAATGAATTTCTCTCCATCGAGCCTAAAGCTCGCGTGTCCCAACCAGTGTATCCCCTCGATCATTTAATTTCCTCCATTGCATTCCTATCTTTGTGCATCCCTGCCTGCCGGCAGGCAGGTGCGTGCATCCTGTTCCAGAATATATAATCGTTGTCCATAATTATCACGGGGAGCATTAAATATCTGACATGTCATTGCGAGGAGCGTAGCGACGAAGCAATCTCAACTCTTTGGGCAGCAGGAGATTGCTTCTCCCGCTTTGCGGGATCGCAATGACCATGGCAAAAAGTGTAAAGAATAATGGCGATGCCGTGCGCGGACACTTTGTCCAGAATACGGTCAACACGCTCGCTCCGATCCACAGAACCGTTACCCTCCGTGGTACTGCACGATTTTGATCTTCGAGATCCCCGCACTCCGAGCCTCCCCCATCCCCTCCCCCACCACCCCATGTAGAGATAACCGAAAAGGGCGCCGCCGAGATGGGCGAAGTGTGCCACAAAATCACCGCGCACATTTGAGATGACCAGGAGCAACTCAATCCCCGCAAAAATCAGCACCAGGTGCTTAGCTCTCATATTCACGGGGAGCACGAAGAAGAGCAGGAGCGTGACCACCCTCTCAGGGAAAAGCATGGCGAAGGCCACCATGAGACCGAAGACCGCGCCGGAGGCCCCCATGATGAGGGTATACGGCGGATAGAATACAACCGAACAGAGCCCGGCGCCGATGCCGCAAAAGAAGTAAAAACAGGTGAAGCGCCTCGTTCCAAGGGCGGCCTCGACATCGGGCCCGAACATCCAGAGGACAAACATGTTAAAGAGGAGATGGATCAGATTCGCGTGGAGGAAGATATAGGTCGCAAATTGCCAGAAATAGAGATGCGATAACGCAAGGGCGGGAATAAGGGCGAATGTGCGGTCCACCGCTCTCCCGCCGATGCTTTGCACGACAAAGCAGATAATGGTCGCCGCAATCAGACGCTTCACGCCAGAGCTCAAAGAAGGCCCGAGAGAGAATTGAGGGGAATTGTCGCGATAGTGATATTCAGGATAGGACATGTTCTGCCTGGCGCGTGCTCAGCCCGAGTTAATGATCACCTTGACCCAAGTGCTACGGGATTAAATGACGAGTGATAACCTCTTCCACAGAATACAAATGAGTAACGCGGCCCCGAGGCCAAATGTTATTGCAGGGATACGTGCAAACGCCTCATGCGCAGCATTTCCATCGTCTGTTCCTGCTTGGCGATGATCGTATCGAGTTTGGCCTGGCCCTGAATGATCGTATCCAGTTTCGCGTTGAGCTGATCGAGCTGCTTTGCAATGTCTGCCGCGTCCGGCTGTTTCGCATCGGCGAAAACGAATTTCACAATTATCACACCGATAATGAGCACTACGAGCACCAGCGTTTTATTCATACTCCCTCCTTAGTGCGATACCATTTTGAACTATCATCGCTCACAATCCTCTCCCTCGCCGCAAATCTCAGTTTATAGAAAAGAAAAACTATTACAGAACACGCCGTGAGGAGCACACTTAACACAGTTTTGCCCTTAGAGAGGCGATGTATGGTCACATACCCGTTTTTAAGCACCATTACCTCGCGGGCAATGACACAGGTCTCCCCCTCGAGCATTGGCGCAAAGCGGTACATCACTCCCCTGACGAGAAGATGATCGCCACGATGAGAATAGCTTCCCATGGTGCGGACATTCCGTATGTGAGCCGCGTTCATTAGAACGCCGATCGCCGCCCCATCGCTCGAAAGTACATTTACCCACCCAGTATCCCCTCTCCTCATGATATCGCCAATTGCTTCTCCCTCGATCACCACCTCATTGCCATCGTATTTCTTGCCCTCCCTTATCAAAGTGCCGATAGGGATGGAGTCCGGTGCTGCATAAAGAGGGCTGCTCAATAATGCCATGAGAATGCCTGTCTGAATCCCCCTATGCCCTATCGCGCTCATCATGCTATTTTCCCCTGAACACAGAAACACCAAATGCAATTAATCCAAACAGAGCGATAAATTCCAATCGCCCGGCCCACATTGCAAATATGTAGTAGCATTTGAGCACTGCCGGCATAGACGGGGTTAAGATACCACATGAGAGCCCCGTATTGCTGCCGGCGGATACCGACTCAAACAGCGAATCGATAAACGGATATCCGCATGCGGATCCGACAATTCCGCCGCACAGGTGCATTGTCAGATAACATATAATGATGAGCCCCGCCATTTTTATATGCTGTTCGGTCAGTATAATATCTTTCACATGGTGGAATTGAGTTACAAAGTAGGAATCTTCCGCTAAAATTATTTTCTTTATTTCCTGGTAGAGGCCCTTTGCAAAAATCCCCATCCGCAATCCCTTGATACCCCCTCCCGTTGAACAGGCGCTGGCACCGATTACCATGGCGACAATTATGGCAAGCGCCGCCAATTCTCCCCAGTCCTGAATGAGTTGACTGGCATATACCTGCATATAGCCTGTGGTGGTATGTCCCGACACGACGATATACGAAGCCCTTCTAAACACACTCACCGCATCACCGTACACACCAGATTTGATGAGGGCCCAGGCACACAGCGCAAACGCAAGCAGGACCGTTATCGTAAATGAGCGTATCTCGATATTTTTGAACATCTCCTTCGGCTTACCAGACCATACCGCATAGTGCAGGACAAAGTTAAATGAGCCTAAAATCATAATGAACAGAGTAACTATTTCTACAGGCCAACTGTGATAATAAAGGATGTTCTGTGATTGAGGGGCAAATCCTCCCGTGCTCCAGGCGCCCATAAAGAGCCAGAGCGCGTGCAAGAGGGAATTGGGGAACGCAATACCTTCCGCAGTGAGCACAAAAAACAAAGCCGCCGTCCCCACGATAAGATAAATCGTACTGATGAGCCAGATCGCTCTGCTGGTGTGAATCACGTTCGGGAGCAGCCTTTCATCCTTGCCCTCGCCCACGTACATCATATAGGCTCCTGCCGTTCCCTTGACAAGGAACGTGAGCACGAGGACAATCATCCCCTGGCCACCGACATAGGTCAGAAGATGACGCCACATGTTTAAGCCCTGAGATACATGATCCAGGTCGAGAATAAGAATCAACCCCGTTGTGGTGAATCCACTCATCACGTCGAATACGCAATCAAGGTATGATGCAAAATGCCCGCTGAGATAGTGAGAGATGGCGCATAAAAGAGTGGCGAGAAACCATGTAAATGCTGCGATGACCATCGAATGAATCCACCTGAGGGACCCTGCCGCTCCATATCCGAAGATCAGTAAGATTATCCCCGTAATAAAGCATGCATTGAACCCGATAACATAATCAGGGAACACAGCCCATTCCTTGAAGATCAGGGAAGTCACCAATGGGACAAAGTGGAGAAAAGAAATTCCGCATACAATTCTACCGGTATGCTGGCTAATCAGTTTATAGTCACTCAGGTATGGTTTCGATATCATGTCAGCGAAGTACTAGCCGAGTAAGAATGGTAATACAATACATCACAAGGACCAGGGAGATCACGTACAGCACCTCTACGATAATCCCCCAGAACGAGAGGTGGACATGACTGACGATGCGCTTCAGTTTTTGCATGGGGTTTATGCGCCTCTGAGAAGCTTATAAAATTCCCGTTCGTTCTCGGGAGTGGTGACGGCGAGGATATCATCGCCATCTTCTAAAATCGTCTCCCCATTGGGTACAATGACGTCTTCCCTTCTCAACACAGATGCGATGATGCATCCCGCGGGAAGCGCTATATCTTTTAGAGGGTGCCGCAACAAGGGGGAGTGTTCGGATATTTTCCCATGAACCACTGAAATCTTCCCCTGTTTCAACTTGAGTAATGTACTCAACTCCTCGAGGCTCACTTCCTGATTGAGCACCTGGGAGATGATTGTCGTCGCATCGATAGGAACATCCACGCCCAGCTTTGCAAAAGCCTCCTGGTTCCTCGGGTCATTCACCCGGGCGATCGTTCGAGGCACTGAAAAATAGAGTTTCGCGAGCTGGCATATAATCAGGTTGTCCTCGTCGTCATTGGTTGCCGCGACAACGACGTCCGCCTTTTCTGCATTCGCCTCTTCGAGGTACTTTGGTTCACAGGCATCCCCATGGATCACAATCGCATCGTCCAGCTCTTCTGCAACCCTCTCGCAGTTTGCCGTATCTCTATCGACGACAACCACCTTGTGCTTCTCGCCCACGAGACGCGTCGCGAGTGAAGAGCCGACTCTCCCCGCGCCGCATATGATGACGAACATTTAGTCCTCCATTTTAAACATGCTCTTGATTTTTTTCACGCTCTCAGTCCTCACAATGCCGATAAGGACATCACCCAACTCAAGCCGGGTCATGGGGGAAGGAATGACCGGGTTATTCTTTTTTATGATCGTGGCAATTAAGAATTCATCGGGCCTGTTCAGTTCAGAAACCGTTTTCCCAACAAAATCCTCGGTGACATTGATCTCTATAATACCCATCCCCCTGGTTTCAATAAAGAAGCCCGAAAAGCGGCTCTCGATCAATTTGTCGCGAATCATGGATGCGAGCAGCGTCGTACCGCTTATTATCTCGAGCCCAAACCTCTTGTAGATATCAGCCCTCCGTGGATCATACACTCGTGCAATAACCTTGGGGACATTGAATATTTTCTTCGCCACCTGAGAAGCCATTATGTTCGTATTATCGCCATTGGTGACCACGACAAACGCATCAGCGGATTCCACACCTGCCCTCCGGAGCACCTCCAGATCGAATCCGTTCCCCGTGACACAGAGGCCATTGAAAGTCCCGCCCAGCCGATGGAAGGATGTCTTATTGTTATCTACAACAGCAACATTGTTTCCTTCACGTGAGAGCAAAAGGGCCAATTCCGAACCGACACGTCCGCAGCCGACAATAATCACGTTCATAGAAACAGCCTCATTTCATTGGATGTATTGTACCAAAAGGCAAGAGGGCATGGGGCTCTTAACTCCCGCAAGAGGCACGGAGGCTCCACCTGGGCATTGCAATCGGGAACACCACCCACAGGCCGCGCCTAAAGGGAAGGGAAAGACAGGTTAGTGAGGGGCCCTATTTCTCCAGCGCCCCTCATTTTTTCCCTGCCTTCGCTGTGGGAGCAGGCCCAGGGGTGGGCTTCTCGGCAGAGGTGAGATCCTTGCGCAGATTCTCCTCTAAAGAGGAGGGGATTGTGAAGACTGAGCTGCTGTCGGAGAGTTTGGCATAGTATGCCCCCCCCTCTGCTTTCCCGCCTATACGGAGGCTCGGGGGCGAACTCCCCTTTTCGAGATCGAGAGAAACCTCGTACGACGGTTTGTCCAGGCCATATTTTTTCAGGTCATTGGGTGATTGCTCGACAAACTCACGGGCACACAGCTTTGAGAGATTGGAGAGGATGGTGTTGATCTGGCTCGCATTGGCCCTGCGCTTTTCAGGCTCCACCATCTGCCACTCGTTCCCCTGGCTTTTCTCGCACACCACCCGCGGCTTCTGTGATTTGGTGATGGTGAACTTCTTCACGTCACTGCTGTTGAAATCCATCACCTGCCTCTTCATGTAGTGGAGCGGATCCAGCGAACACCGCTGGAGAAAATCAGCGGAAACCGCACAGATCTCCTCCGACCTGGCCCTTTTGAGATATGCCTTTTTGCCACCGTCGAACTTCTTTCCCACAAGGATCGTCTCCGCTTCGCCGCCCCTGGGTTTGAGCACGATCTCCATGGCCTCTTTTTTCCCATAGCGCTCATAATCAACCGGCTTATCCGCAACGAATTCCGCAACCTTGAGCTCAGTCAGCATGCGCAATAGATCCTGCACCTGCGCCCCCTCAGCTTCTTTCTTTTCCGGCTCCTTAATTTTCCACTTCTCGCCGGCCTTTGCCAGAACCAGCTTTTTATCCCCGCTCCTGATTTGAATTTCCTCGATACCCCCCTGGGCGAGATGCGTCACCTTCAGGTCGCGAAGTTCGTGGGGCGAGCGCGTGAGATCTTTCAGGACATCATCGCCCACGGTGACCACGGCATCGGTCCCTGCCCGCGTGGCGTATATCACGTTCTTTTCCGCCTCTTTCCCGAGGAGCAGGGTCTTGGAGGATTGGCCCTTCGCGTCCCACAGCGTAATCTCACCGCGAGGTTTGTCAAGCCCGTACACAGCGAGGTCTTTCGGGGAATCGCTCGTAAAATCGCGCACCTGCGCGTGCTTAATCTTTCGGAGCATCCCGCTCACCTTATCGGGATCCGCAAGCCCCTGGACCGGCGAGGTCAGTCTCCAGACGCCTGATTCCTGAACAAGCTCTACGCGCTGATCGCCGCTAATAATCTGAACTTTGCCAAGATCGCCGATTTCGAAATCCAGCACTCCCCTGTCGCGCAAATCCTTGACCCCTTTGTCAATGACCTGGCGAATGTTCTTGTCAACGACGAGGATATCATTTCCCCCCATGCTTTTCGCATAGACGTTGTTTCCGATGGGGGTATCGCTCCCGATGCTGAGTCCATCCTTCGTGCCGGAGGCGGTGAAGCGTACCGTCAGGCGAGGCTTCGTGAGGCCAAACTCTTCAATCTTCTTCTCATCGAGCTCGGCACGCGGGATGATTCTTACGCTGTTCAGAGATTCAAGGCGGCTCACGATGCTGCTCAGCGGAGATTTATCCGCCTTGTACTTCAGGGGCTGCTCGATCTGCCAATCGCCCGCTTTGTCCTTGACGCATACAACGTTCTCTTTCCCCTTCACGAGCTCAATTCTGTCGATATCGTCAGCCTTCACATGGAACACGAGCTTTCCCTTCTCCTCCTGCTCATTGGTTGACATCGTCTTCTTCTCGAAAAACCAGATGTAGCTCCCGATCCCGAGCGCCACGATCAGCAATATTAGTGTGGTGCGAAATTTCATCAATCCCTCCACCCCCCCCACCCTGCCCCTCCCCCTCAAGGGGGGAGGGAATAATTAACGACGGTCAACGCCTGATTCCCGCTTCCGCGGGAATGACCTTCGGATATATAGGCACTCTAACTCTCGTGCTCACTCCGGTGCTTTGTAGCTCGATAGCTTGATAGCTTGCCCGCTCACTTCCTTCGCCGCCACCACACTACTATGCCGAGGGCGAGACCGAGGCCGGGGAGCACGGCAACGGAGAACCAGAATATGTTGCTCATCTGCGCCGCGTTGAGACGCACCCTTGTCTGCTCCGGCATCTTAGGACCTATCGCAATGAGCTTTTCTCTGCTCGTGAGCCAGTTGACGATATTGAGGAAAAAGCTCGCGTTGCTCAGATTGGGGATCTGCGTATTGTCAATAAAATCGGAGTCGCCCATAACTACCAGCCGCATGTTCTTCAGCGGTTTGTCTCCCACTGTGCGTGCGTTCGCTTCCACCGCCACGCCGAATGGGACCGGCCCCTTCATATCCTGGCCCTCATCGAAGCGGAAGGTTTCATCGAGCATATTGGTTTCGCCCCAGCCGAGGGGCGAGGTTTGCACGAGAGTAACAGCCTTGAGGTCAGTATTGGAGGTGAGGGGTTTTACCGAGCGCACCTCCGCATAGAGCGTCGCCCGCCCCTTCATGTCGTTCGTGATCTCGTGGGAACCGTAGTTATCGGCGAAGAGATTGAGCGCGCTGAAGAAGAGCAGGCGTTGCGCGGACTCCGGGTCCACCACAATATTGGTTCCCACCTCGACGCCCCACTCCCTCAGAAATGCCTCAAGCCCTGAGTTCGTCTGCGGGTCGAGCGCGGCGAAGAGGCGCCCCCCGTTTGTGAGGTATGCGCTCAAGGCCTTCTTCTCTTCATCCATGTATGACTCCCGAGGACCGATAATCATGAGCAGGTCGCAGTCCCGCGGCGCCTCCTTCTTTTCATAAAGCGCCACCTTCTCGACCTTGAGGTTCTCTCGTTCGAGCAGCGTCCTGCAGAGCTGCAACCCGGACTGCTGTGCATCATCAATACCACGCTCCCCATGGCCGGTTACCATATAGACAACCGGCTGTTTCTGCTGGGTGAGATTGAGGATGGCGGATGTGAAGGCCTGCTCCCCCTTGAATGCCTTTACGGTCGGCGCCTGACGGAACCTCACGCCGCTGTAGTCCATCTCGACAATGTCTTTATCGTATACATATTTGTTTCTCTCCCCCTGCGCGAAGACGACCAGGTTGCCCTGCTCGGGCGACGATATCTTGAACTTGTTCAGCAAAAAGCGCACACGCGCGGGATCTTTCTCCGGATCGACATACTCAACCTCGACATTTGCGCTCATCGCGCGGTAGCGGTTGAGGAGCTCTTTCACATCGCGGTACACGGGATTGAACGGCTGGGAAAACACGTATACCTTGATCGGCAGGTGAAGGTCCTTAATGACGTTTATGGTCTTATCAGACAAGGAGTAATATTTGTTCGCCGTCCAGTCAAATCTCTTATAGTGCCGGGAGCTCAGATAATTTACCATAAGGTAAATGGCCAGTGCCACGATGCACACCGCCGCCACATTGGCGCCTATGGCCGTCCTCCGTATCCGCGTAACCTGCTCGTTTGACATGAACCCGACCTCCTTGCACTCTTATTTTTTACTTTTTACTTTTTGCATTAGGCTGCAGTTACCGCCACTTGTGCGACTCGACAATCTTGACGGTGAGAAAAAGGCACAGCACGGTACTGCTCACATAATACACGAGCGCCCTCGTGTCAATAATCCCCTTGCTGAAACTCTCAAAAAAGTGGTCCAGGATATTGATGTAAGAAAAAAAGCCCTGGGCCGACGTTCCTGTTATGAATGTCCTGAAAATACCCAATGTCCAGAGGGCGGTGATGATGACAAAACTTGAGATCGCCGCGATAATCTGGTTTCTGGTTACGGCGGAACACAGCAGCCCCACCGAGATACACATGCCTCCGAGAAGGGCTACCCCCAGGTAACCCGAGCAGAGAGGGCCCGCGTCGATTCCCGAATAACGCCGCAACACGGCAACGTAGGAGAGGGTGGGCAGCCAGAGAAACAGGTAGAATGCCATGGCGCCGAAGAATTTCGAGAGTACGAGATCCCAATCCGTGATGGGAGCCGTCATGAGCACCTCGATCGTGCCCGATTTGCGCTCCTCCGCGATGAGCCGCATGGTAATCACCGCGGCGACGATGGAGAGGAGCACATAGAAGAAGATCGTCCCCCCGAAGAAGAGCTGCATCGCTGAGCCCTCTCGCGGCATCCGGGGATCGTTGAGGGCGCTCATGATTAAAAAGAAAACCAACCCGTTGAACGCGAGGAACACCACGAGCACCACGAATGCAATCGGCGAGTAAAAATACGACTTGAGTTCTTTCACAAAAAGCGGAGCAATCTTGCGCATAGTCTTAATCTCCCGATAGATAATGAGTGACGCGTCATTCGTGAAGCGCAAACTACTTTCTACGCTTCACTCTTCACGCGCATTAGGTTTCATGAGTTGTTATATGTACAAATACATCCTCAAGCGATACCGCTTCGGTCTTCATCTCCCGCAGCACCCAGCGATTATCCGCCACCGCCTTAAAAATATCTTCACGCACGTCGCGCCCTTTCTCAACCTCAACGCTGAACGTGCTCACCCCGTTCCCACGGCGGTTGACACAGACGATCCCCTGAATCTTCTCGATCGCGCTCTGGATCTCCTGCCCCGGGCCGCGCACCTCGAGGCTGAGCCTGCTCCCCCCCCGCATGTGCTGGGTGAGATTACCGGGCGTATCCATGGCAACGATTTTGCCGTGATCGATGATAATCACGCGCCCGCAGGTCATTTCAACCTCAGGCAAGATATGGGTCGAGAGGAGGATCGTGTATTCACCCCCCAGCTCTCTGATGAGTGTGCGCACCTGCCGGACCTGATTGGGATCCAGGCCAATCGTCGGCTCGTCGAGAATGAGCACCTTCGGGTCGTGAATGAGCGCCTCCGCAAGGCCCACACGCTGCCGGTACCCCTTGGAGAGCTGGCCGATGATGCGGTGCTGAATATCCACAATCCCGGTTTTCCCCATGACATCCTGCATGCGCTTTTTCCGTGATTTTCGCGGAATGCCCTTGAGACGCGCGCGATAGTCGAGGAACTCACTCACGCGCATATCATGGTAGAGCGGAACGTTCTCAGGAAGGTAGCCGATCACCCTGCGCACATCGAGGGAATGCTCAAAGATATCGAAGCCCGCAACGGTGGCGGTGCCCGAGGTGGGCGGCATAAAGCATGTCAGTATGCGCATCGTCGTCGTTTTACCCGCGCCATTCGGGCCGAGGAAGCCGAGGATCTCTCCCTTGTTCACCTGAAACGAGAGGTCATCCACAGCGAGTGTGTCTGCGTAGCACTTGCTTATATTCCTGACGTCAATCATAATGGCAAATCCCTTTCTGAATGCAACACGGGGCGAGTTCCTTGCAGACCCTCGCTATGCGATCCTCACGCTTCGCGCCTTGAACGGTAACCGATCCTTCCCCCAATGAATTCCTTGAGCGCAATATCAATGGCAGAGAGTCCATCCGTTTTCTCAAGCAGGGGCCTCGCTCCCCGGAAAAGCTGTCTCGCACGCGCCGCAATCACATTGACAAGGAGGCAGCTATTCCCGGTCTTGCCGAGGGCCTCCATGAGTTCCCTATCGCGGTTCTCCATCTCTCCGCACCTCCCCTCTTTCACCACCACAACCGTAAGAATCTTGAATGGCGCAATTATATCTCATGCCGCACGTTCTGAGAAGACTGATATATAACAAACGGCGCATTATGAATAACCACAGACTTTGTTAGAGTTAGTCTTACCGTAAAAGGTTGAATCCCGGGGGGGCGTTTTGCCTCCCCCGGGATTCACAGTCCACAACGGGCTGTTTAATACATCCCACCCATGCCGCCGCCCGGAGGCATTCCCGGAGCCGGTTTCTCCTTCTCCGGAATCTCGGTCACGAGCGCCTCTGTGGTGAGCAGGAGGCCGGCGATGCTCGCCGCGTTCTGCAGCGCAGTGCGGGCTACCTTGGTAGGATCGATGATCCCGCTCTTGAGCAGATCCTCGTACTCGTTATCCGCGACGTTGTAACCAAAACCGCCCTCGTGCTTCTTGACCTCCTGGACGACAACCGATCCCTCGGCACCCGCGTTGTTCGCGAGCTGCCGCAGCGGCTCTTCCAGTGCGCGCTTCACGATTGCCACGCCTACCTGCTGCTCCTCATTGAGTTTCATTTTCTCAAGCAGCGGGGCACAACGCAGCAGCGCCACTCCTCCGCCGGGGACGATTCCCTCTTCAACGGCCGCACGGGTCGCATGGAGGGCATCCTCAACGCGCGCCTTCCGCTCCTTCATCTCGGTCTCTGTCGCAGCGCCGACATTGATCACGGCGACGCCACCGGCGAGCTTCGCGAGCCGTTCCTGGAGCTTTTCGCGGTCGTAATCGGACGTCGTCTCGTCAATCTGCACGCGGATCTGGTTGATGCGGCCCTGGATATCAGACGACTTGCCCGCGCCCTCTACGATGGTGGTGTCCTCTTTATCCACCGTCACCCTCTTGGCGCGCCCGAGATCGGAGAGCTGTAGATTCTCCAGCTTGATCCCCAGGTCCTCGGAAATGCACTTGCCGCCCGTGAGGATTCCAATGTCCTCGAGCATGGCCTTCCGCCGGTCGCCGAATCCCGGCGCCTTGACCGCGCAGCAGGCGAGCGTCCCGCGGATCTTGTTTACCACGAGCGTCGCGAGGGCTTCCCCCTCGACATCCTCAGCGATGACGAGCAGGGGCTTGCCGGTCTTCGCAATCTTTTCGAGCAGGGGGAGGAGATCCTTGAGGTTTGAGATCTTCTTTTCATGGATGAGGATATAGCAGTCCTCGATCACCGCGTCCATTGTCTCCGCATCGGTCATGAAGTATGGCGAGATGTAGCCCTTATCAAACTGCATCCCTTCAACCACCTTGAGCGTGGTGTCAATGCTCTTGGCTTCCTCAACGGTGATCGTGCCGTCCTTTCCGACCTTCTCCATCGCGTCAGCGATGATGTCTCCTATCGTCGAGTCGCAGTTCGCTGAAATCGTGGCCACCTGGGATATATCTTTCCTGTCCTTGACCGATTTGCTCATCTTCGCGAGCTCTTTAACCACCACCTCAACGGCCTTGTCAATACCGCGCTTGAGCTCCATCGGGTTGATACCCGCGGTCACGTTCTTCAAACCCTCGCGGTATATGGACTCGGCGAGCACCGTTGCCGTGGTCGTGCCGTCGCCGGCGTCCTCAGAGGTCTTTGAGGCAACCTCCCTGACCATCTGGGCTCCCATATTCTCGTATGGCTCCTCGAGTTCGATCTCCTTGGCAACCGTTACTCCATCCTTGGTGATCGTCGGCGATCCAAACTTCTTGTCCAGGATTACGTTACGGCCTGCGGGGCCAAGCGTGATCTTGACGGCCTTGCTCAGTTTTGTGACGCCGTTGAGTATCGCCTGTCTCGCATCAGCGCCGAATAAAAGTTGTTTTGCTGCCATTGGATAACTCCTTTCTTGTTCAATGTTACCCTCGGGATGCTGCGCGCATCCCGTCTCCCGCTACTCTATGATCGCCAGCACATCTTCTTCACGCATGATGAGGTATTCCTTATCATGCACCGTGACGTCCGTGCCGGCGTATTTTCCGATAAGCACCGTGTCTCCCTTCTTCACCTCCAGGGGAATCACCTTGCCGTCTTCGTTCCTTTTCCCTGGGCCTACCTCGATAATCTTGGCCTGCATCGGCTTCTCCTTGGCGGTGTCGGGAATGATAATGCCTCCCTTTTTCGCCTCGGCCTCCTCGATGCGATGCACCAATATCCTATCACTCAACGGTTTGATCTTCATCACATAACTCCTTTCGTAGTAATTAAATTCACCATCATGCGCTCGCGTCTACATAATTTATTTGCGGATCATAAGAGCAAAACCTGCGATAGCTTCACATCACCCCCTTTTCCTGATAAAATCCCAAATCCCAAATCCCAATTACTTTCCCTTCTTGTCATCATCGACGACTTCATAATCGGCGTCGATCACATCCTCGGGCTTCCCACGCGGTGGCTCCTCCTGGCCTCCGCCCTGCGGTCCCGCGTGGGGGCCGGCCTGCGTTTTGTCTCTCGCCTGAGCGTACATTTCCGCGGAAACCGCATGCCAGCTCTGCGTGAGATCCTCTGATGCCGCTTTCATCTCTTCGACGTTGTCTCGCTTCACCGCATCCTTCACGCGTTCCGTGGCCGCCCTGAGCTTCTGCTGCTGATCGGGCGATATCTTTGCTGCGTGCTCCTTGAGGAGTTTTTCAGCCTCGTAGACCGCAGCCTCGGCCCTGTTCTTGGTTTCTATCTTTTCGCGCCGCTGCTTGTCCTCACCCGCGTGCAGTTCGGCGTCGTTCACCATCCGCTTGATTTCCGACTCATTCAAGCCGCTCGAAGCGGTGATCTTGATTGACTGCTCCTTGCCCGTTCCGAGATCTTTCGCGGAGACGTGCAGGATGCCATTCGCGTCGATATCGAAGGTAACCTCGATCTGGGGGATGCCGCGCGGCGCCGGGGGGATGCCCACGAGCTGGAAATTGCCTATGAGTTTGTTATCCGCTGCCATCTCACGCTCCCCCTGGAGGACGCGGATATCCACGCTCGTCTGGCTATCGGCAGCCGTACTGAAGATCTCGCTCTTCTTTGTGGGTATGGTGGTATTCCTCTCGATCAATTTTGTCGTCACCCCGCCGAGCGTTTCGATCCCGAGCGAGAGCGGCGTAACATCGAGCAACAGCACGTCCTTCACCTCTCCCTTGAGCACGCCCGCCTGTATCGCCGCCCCGACGGCGACCACCTCGTCAGGATTGACCCCTTTATGCGGCTCCTTCCCGAAGAGCTTCTTCACGGTTTCCTGCACCTTCGGCATGCGGGTTTGCCCGCCGACCAGGATCACTTCGTCAAGTTTTTCGACGGGGATGCCCGAGTCTTCGATCGCCCTCTTGCAGGGACCTATGGTCCGCTCGATCAGGTCAGCCACGAGCTGCTCGAGCTTTGATCGGGTGAGCTTGAGCACGAGATGCTTCGGGCCTGAGGCGTCAGCGGTGATGAAGGGAAGGTTAATTTCGGTTTCAGTGACGGACGAGAGCTCGCACTTTGCCTTTTCGGCTGCTTCCTTCAGGCGCTGGAGGGCCATCTTGTCCTTGCGGAGATCGATCCCCTGCTCACGTTTGAATTCCTCGGCAATCCAGTCCACAATCCGCTGATCAAAATCATCACCGCCGAGGTGCGTATCGCCATTGGTCGCTTTCACCTCAAAGACGCCATCGCCGATTTCCAGTATGGAGATGTCGAAGGTTCCGCCGCCGAGATCGTACACGGCGATGCGTTCATCCTTTTTCCTGTCCAGGCCGTATGCGAGCGAGGCCGCGGTCGGTTCATTAATAATTCTCAATACGTCGAGGCCGGCGATCCGTCCCGCATCTTTCGTGGCCTGGCGCTGACTGTCGTTGAAGTACGCGGGGACGGTGATGACCGCCTGCGTGACCTTTTCCCCGAGGTATGATTCTGCATCGTTTCTCATCTTCTGGAGGATCATGGAAGAAATCTCAGGGGGAGAGAGGACCTTGTCTCCCGCCTTCACATTGGCGTCTCCATTGCTCGCCTTTACCACCTTGAAGGGCACAAGTTTAATTTCGGAGCTCACCTCGTCGTACTTCCTGCCCATGAACCGTTTGATCGAATAAATGGTATTATCGTAGTTCGTTATTGCCTGGCGCTTCGCCGTCTGGCCGACGAGACGTTCACCGGTCTTTGTCATCGCGACCACGGAGGGTGTCACGCGATTGCCCTCGGCATTTGGGATCACCACCGGCTCCCCACCCTGCATGACCGCCACGCATGAATTTGTGGTGCCAAGATCTATTCCAATGACTTTTCCCATCTTATTCCTCCTTAGACATCAAAATCCAGTAAATAGACCAAAACTGAGCTATTATAGGAGCAAGAACTATGCCATCTTGATTGATAGTTTGAATATTGATTGTAACTTATTGTCAGTGAATATATTAAGTTTTGAGTGGTTACTACAAATTAACGCATAATAACGATAGGATGGGACATTATTACTCATGATCCGCCTTTTTACAGCTATACATGAGACATAATGACCCTTGTGGATACATCTGACCACGTGGATATCAATCAGTAGGGTAACTGCTCAGGAGCCAGAATTCAGGGTTAATGCAGTTACTCGAAGAGGTCAGTAAGCTACTGGAAGCTTATTCGCGATCCATTCTTGATTCCGGCTCCCGACTTCTGACTACCTGAGTAGTTACTCAGTAGGAAGGACGCCACTTTCTGAAACCTCGGCATCGGGGTTCACGGGGCGACCGATCGCCCCGGCTATCCCCTTTCCGGGCGCTCCTTTGTAGCGGATGATTACCTCCGGTGTCGGGTCAGGGAACTGAGGGAGCGGTTCTGTCCGTCCGTAGGCGGGGATATCCTGCGCGGGGGGCGAGTGCGGACTGAACAACTGAGGGGGGACCTTCTTCTTTATTTTCTTCTTATTGTCCGTAGAGGTCATAATGGTGACTTTAAGCTTGTCCCCACCGCTGGCCCGAATCCGCCCCGATAAACTCCCGTCGGTGTTCACCTTCCCTGAGATTTTCTCCTTGTTCCCGGTGTTCTCAATATTGAATGTCCCGATCACATTAGGGCTGACAATCACCGAACCGGGGGGGCCTGATATCGTTGAATAACCCTGCCCATCAGGCGGCGAGGGGTTGATCTGATCTTCAAACACCGCGAGGTCTTTCGCGTGGAGGCGGGAGGCGTGCCCTATCATCAGGCACAGAACGGCCACGCCGGATAAACACAGATTCAGCCGCGGCACTGATCGGTTCATAAACATGGCACCCCTCATCGCCCGCTACAAAATCTTCCCCGTTGTCGTGGAGAGCCCGTATCTCTTGATTTTCCTGTGCAGGGTACGCCTGCTGACACCGAGGAGCTTTGCCGCCTCGACCTTGCTGCCGTTCGTCTTCGCCAATGCTTCTTCGATCATCCGCCGCTCTACCGCCTTGAGCGTGCGATCACTCCTCACCTCCCGTGGGATTCCTCCGGCACGCTCTCCGGCGGTGCGTGCTAGTGGAGGCGCCTCGGAGATCCTCGAAACGCTCTCGCGGACCTTGCTCGGCAATTCCGACAGCGCGATCATGTCCCCCCGCGCGAGCACGACCAGCCCCTCGACACAGTTACGCAGCTCTCTCACATTCCCGGGCCAATCATACGCGAGCACCGCGGAAAAGGCCTCCGGCGTCAGCCCCGCCACACGTTTGCTATTTGCCGCGTTGAATTCAGCCAGGAAAGCGGTGATGAGGGGTGGGATATCTTCCTTCCTGTCCCTCAGCGGGGGGACTTTTAACCGTATGACGTTCAGCCGATAGTAGAGGTCATCGCGAAACCCCCCTCGCGCGATCAGCGCTTCAAGGTTTGCGTTTGTGGCGGTGATGAGGCGCACGTCAACATGAATCGTCTCCGCCCCCCCCACCCTTTCGAACTCCTGCTCCTGTAAAACCCGGAGCAGCTTCACCTGGGTCGCCGGGGCCATCTCGCTGACCTCGTCAAGGAAGAGTGTCCCCTTATCCGCCATTTCAAATCTTCCTTTGTGCCGCTTGAGCGCGCCGGTAAACGCTCCGCGCTCGTGGCCGAAAAGCTCGCTCTCCAGAACCCCCTCGGCGAGCACGGCGCAGTGGACTGCAATAAACGGCCGTGCGCTGCGGTCGCTCAGGTCGTGGATGGCGCGCGCGAACAACTCCTTCCCCGTGCCGCTCTCCCCCTCGATGAGGATGGCTGCCTTCGTCGGAGCAACCTGCTGCACCCTCGCCTTGATCTCCTTGATTCCCCTGCTTACGCCGATGATGGCATCGATCCCTCCGCGGAGCGCCCCCCCTTCCCGCTCCATACGCCGGGAGTCTATCGCCCGCTGGACCACCATCTCAAGCTCGTCGAGGTTGATCGGTTTTGAAAGATAGTCATACGCACCCTCCTTCATCGCCTCCACCGCCGTCTGCACGGTGCCGTATGCGGTGAGAAGGATGACTGTCAGTTCCGGACGAGCGCGGCGCAGGCGGCGCGTCATATCAAGGCCGTCAATCCCCGGCATCCTGAGATCGGTCAGGACCAGGGTTACCGGCGTGCGTTCCAGGATATCGAGCGCCTTGGCAGCGCTCGCGGCGAGGAGTATCCTACGATTGGGGGATTGCAATGCCCTCTCGAGGCCCTCCCGCGCGTTCTTTTCGTCATCAACAATAAGAATAACAGGTTTCATAGTTACATTTTTAACCGGATGTATTTACCCTCCTACGCAGAAAGCCACGGGCTTGCCCGTGGATGAATGCGGGGAGGGTAACCCTACGAAGCTCTTGAAAAGAGCACAGTAGGGTACGCTTCGGAGGGTTGCGCTTAGCTTAGCATGATTCATGCCGTTTGAACAACCCTCCGGAGCATGTGGAGGTGCCACGGGCTTGCCCGTGGGGCTCCACAAATACAAAAACTAAATCTCTTGATCTCTTGTAACTACTCAGGTAGTCAGAAGCCAGGAGCCAGAATCCAGAATGGATCGCGAATAAGCTTCCAGTAGCTTGCTGACCTCTTGGAGTAACTGCATTAACCCTGAATTCTGGCTCCTGAGCAGTAATGTCGCCGCTGGCGTCCTCATTCTAACTCCTGGCTCCTGACTCCTGAATTCTGGCTCCTGAGCAGTTACGATCTCTTTTACTCTTTGTTGAAACTACATTAACAAAGAGAAAAAGCTTCTGTGCACCTGCCTGCCGGCAGGCAGGTGCAGTGCCTTCAGTAGTTTAATTTTTTGCCTGTTTCCTCCCGGGGAGGAGCTTGCCGTATTTCGAGGGGACGGGTAATTTCACGGTCATGGTGGTGCCGCTCCCACGGCCGCTCGACACGAGCACCTCGCCGCCGTGTTCGCCCACAATCCGCTGTACAATCATCAGCCCGAGCCCGGCTCCGCCCTCCCTGGTGGTGAAGTACGGCTCGAAGATCCTCTCCCGATGCTCGTCCGTGATGCCCTTGCCGCTGTCGCTGACGCTCACCGTAACATGGCCGCGCCCGCATTCGACAGTCACCCTGATCAAGCCGCCGCTCGGCATCGCCTGGATGGCGTTCTGTATCAGGTTGATGAACACCTGCCGCATCTGGTCAGCGTTTAGCATCACCGGCGGTACAAAGTCTGCGTACTGCTTCTCAACCTCTATGCCGTGGCGCCTTATCTCGGGCCCCATGAAGGCCAGCGTCTTGTCCAATATGGGGATTATCTCGCCCTCCTCGAGCGCGGGGGTGTCGGGTCTGGTCGCCTTCAGAAACTGGCCGACGATGTGTTCGAGCCGTTTTATCTCCTCCTGGGCAACCGCAAGCAGATCGAGAAGTCCCCGTTCATTCCCCTTCTTTCCCCTCTTCATCCGTTTCACGTGGCGCTCGATGAGCTGGAGGTGGATGTCCAAGCTGTTGAGCGGATTGCCCACCTCGTGGGCGATCCCGGCGGCCATGACGCTGAATGTCTGTATCTGCTTCATCTGGGCGTACCGAAGCTGCCTCAGCATCTCCGCGGTGGTGTTGCGAAACGTGAACACTGCTCCCGTGAATTCGCCCGTGCCATCCTCGAGGGGAACCATTGACACCGTAAGACGATCCTGTGCGGGTGGCTCGAGCGTGATTTCCTTCCCGAGAATGCCGGCGCGGTTATGCACTGCCTCCTCGATGAGGCCTCGTAGGCGGGAATCCCGCACGGTCTCCCGCAGCTCATTCCCGATGAGATTCGTTCGGGCCTGCGCGAGGATCGACTCCGCTGCTCTGTTGGTGAAACATATCCTGCCGTCGCGATCGACCACGACGATCCCCTCGTAGAGCAGGTTTAAAACCTTATCCAAGAAATCCCGCTCCTGCGCGAGCGCCTTCAGAATGCCCTCAACGCGCTCCCGGTCAACTCGATCGAGCCTCGGTAGTACCCTATCTAGAAAAGGCATATGCCCCTCTCATGCATTCGCGAGGAAGCGTTTGATAATCTCTGCAAAAATGAGCACAATCAGAGGCGAAATATCAATCCGTCCCGCGATCGGCGGGATGGACCGCCTCAGCGGACTGAGCACCGGGTCGGTGATCGCATTAATGACGCGCGCGAGCTGACCCCGCGGATACGGCTGCGTCCAGGAGTAGATCGCCCGTATAACAATTGCCAGCATATACAGGTTGATCACGAGAGTGAAAAAATTAATCATTGGGCATCGTCACTGACACGACATCAGCGTGCTTCCGCCTTCCGCTGTTGCTCCAGCCACCGTTTCGCCTCCGCGGCCCGCTCGCTGGACGCATCATAGAGTAGGTACATCGTGTAGTAGTGCGCTGCGGCGCGATAGTCTTTTGCATGTTCACGGCTGAGCACCGCAAGGGCGTAGTATGCGTCGGCGTAATCGCAGTTCGCGCGTATCGTTTTCTTAAATTGCGCCTCCGCCTGATCGTACAGTTTCTTTCGGGCGCACACAAGCCCCATCTTGTAGTACGCCTTAGCAAGCCCGGGCTCAATGCCCGCGGCCTTTCTATAGGCCTCGAGCGCTCTGTCCAACTTCTCCTGCATGCTCAGGATATTCCCCTTCTCGTACCACCCGTCGTAGTTGCCAGGATCGGCCTTGAGCGCGAGCGTGTAGTGTGTATCCGCATCATCCAGTTTTCCCGCCACTGTATACGCCTTCGCCAGGTTCACGTGAAGCTCCGCGACTCCCGGATTCAGCTTCACCGCCTCGTTCAATTGCTGGATGCTCTCTTCAGTACGTCCCTCCAGCAGGAGCACGAGCCCGAGCCTGCCCTGCGCTTCGGGGTGATCACGGTTCACGTCTATCGCCGCTTTTAAATATTTTACTGCGCGGTCATAGTCGCCGCTCAGCGCATACGCGAGACCTGCCGCGGAGAGCGTTGAGTAGTCGTCCGGCTGTTTTTTCAGTGCCTTCTCAATGAGATCAAAGCCTTCGCGCTGCCCGCCGCTCTCAACGAGTACGAGGCCGAGCATCCGCATGGCCTCGGGCGAGGACGAGTCACTGACCAGCGCCTCACGATAGCAGGCGACCGCATCGGGAAGTCTCCCCGCGAGCAGCGAGAGGCCCGCGAGCGCCCTGAGCTTCTCCGACGGGAGCGTCTGAGTCTGAGCAGCCTTCCAGAGCTCCTTGAACATTCCCCGGTAGTCGCTCTTATTTCCCAGGAGGAATGCCAGCTGATAGCGTGGGGCCGCGCTGCCGGGATCGATCTCGATCGCCTGTCTGAATTCCTTTTCTGCCAGGGAATCGCGCCGGACGCGCATGTGCTGCACGCCCTGGCGATAATGCCCTTCAGCTGCCGGGCTCGGCTTCGAGGGAGCAGCGGGCGCCCTGGTGAGTGCACGCACGGCGCGTATCATCTCAGTGGCAGCTTCCCGTTTCTCGCCCGCATCGAGGAGCTGCAGGGCCCTCCTGTAGAGGGCGCTCCCCTCCCCCACCCCGGACATTTTCTGTGCGCGGGCGGGGCAGATGCCCAGGAAAACGGCGGCGACGGCAATGGCACATATCGCGCACTGCGCTCTATACGGTAGCATGGAGGTACTACTCAGTGTATGGGAGCAAACTACCCTTCAGATTTGACAATCGCCTCTACGGGGCACAGCTCAACACACGAACCGCAGTCGGTGCATTTCGCGGGATCGATTATGTACAACTGCTCACCCTGGCTGATCGCCTGCACAGGGCACTCTGCCTCACACGCGCCACAAGAAACGCAGACCTCGGTGATTTTGTGTGTCATGGATTCCTCCTCATATATGATAGCATTACTCGACATACGAGTAACTATGAACTGATGATGCTCATCGCGCAACAAGAACGCCCCTCCTGGCCCTCCGTCGCCCGCATTCATAAATGCCGGATTCCCCCGCAGGACCGGACATCCGCTCGTTCACATCTGCTCCGGAGCCGAAACCCCGAGGAGGCAAAGACCATTACGAACGATAATGCGGACGCCCTCCGCGAGCGCCAATCGGGCGGCGGTCAAATCAGGGTCATCGGAGATAACGGTGTGCCTGGTATAGCACTGATGGAACATCGCGGCCAGCTCTTCGAGGTAGTTGCAGAGCTGATGTGGCTCCAGCGCCTCCGCACTGTACTCCACCGCGCAGGGAAAATCGGAGAGCAGCGTGAGGAGATTGAGTTCTTCATCCTGGCGCAGCATACCGAGAGGGACATTCTCCCACGGCGGCAGTGTGAGGCCTGGTTTCTTCTCGGCAAGCCTCTTGAAGATGCTGCATATGCGCGCGTGCACGTATTGCACGTAGTAGACGGGATTATCATTGGAACGTTTCGTCGCGAGCTCGAGGTCGAAATTCAGGTGACTGTCAGTCCTCATGCGCACCAGGAAATATCTCGCGGCGTCAACACCGACTTCATCCATCACCTCCCTCAAGGTAACGAACTCCCCCATCCTCGTTGACATGGAGAGCTTCCGTTTTCCCCTGAAGAGCGTGGTGAGCTGCACGATGACAGGGGTGAAGCGCGGGCCGTCATAGCCGAGTGCGCTCACCGCGGCCTTCATGCGGGCGACGTATCCGTGGTGGTCGGGCCCCCACAGATCGATCAGTCGGTCAAACCCGCGCGCGAACTTATCCCGATGGTAGGCTATGTCCGGCGCAAAGTACGTTCGTTCCCCGTCGCTCTTGACGAGGACCCTGTCCTTGTCATCACCAAGGGCCGAGCTGCGGAACCACACGGCTCCTTCCCTGTCGTAAATGAATCCCCTCCCCCGCAGGAAGGCCAGACACTCCTCGACTTTTCCACTCGCGGAGAACTCCTTTTCGCTCGTCCAGTGATCGAACTGCGCGCGGAAATCATCCAGATCCTTTATAATCGTCCGCACGATCTCGCCGGACGAATAATCAGAGAAAAATGTTATCGCCTCCTCTTCTCCCGCGCCGAGCCACCGGTCGCCGTCGCGGGCCTTGATTCGCGCGGCGATCTCTTTCACGTATTCCCCGCGGTATCCGTCGTCAGGGATTTCCACCTTCTGGCCGAAGAGCTCCCGGTATCGCTGCAGCGCCGAGAAACCGAGCGTGCGGACCTGCTTCCCCTTGTCGTTCAAGTAGTACTCCCTCGCCACGCTGCATCCCGCCCGGGTGAGTATCCGCGCCAGACTATCGCCGACAGCAGCCTGCCGCCCGTGAGCAACGGTGAGGGGTCCCGTGGGGTTGGCACTGACATACTCGATCAGCACCGTATGCGGCCGTTCTGGGCGGACGCCGCCATAGTCGTCGCGCTCCTGTAGGATCACCTTGAGCTGCTCATGCAGCAGCGATGGGGACAGGAAGATATTTAAGAAACCGGCTCCCGCGACCTCGATCTTTTCGCAAACTTCGGGATGAAAATCGGTTCGCTCCATGAGGCGATCGGCAATCTGCTGAGCGATATCCCGCGGCCCTGCCCCCTTCTCTTTCGCGAGGAGGAGCGCGATATTTGTCGAGAGATCGCCATGCCCCGTGCGGCGCGGCTTCTGGAGGATGAGGGGGGGGAGCCGGCCTCCCGCAACGTCGCGGCAGGCCTCACGCAATGCATTCTCAACCCGAGTTCTCAGTGACGTTCCCATATATCGCACGAGAGCAATCGAGTGCTACTTTCCTTCGGCTTTGGGCTTTTGGCTTGTAACTGTTTTTGCGTCTCCCCATAGGCGCTCGATATGGTAGTACCGTCTGGCATCATCGTGGAAGACGTGGACGATGACATCAGTGAAGTCGAGCACAATCCAGTAACCGTCAGCCCATCCCTCGCTGTGCCAGCAGCGCGCGCCATCCGCGCCCGTCTCATCCACGATAGATTCCGCGATCGCCCTCACGTGTCTCGTTGAAGCGCCGCTGCAAATGACAAAGTAATCGGCGATGGATGAGATCGCTCTCATGTCCAGCACCAGGATGTTCTCCGCCTTTTTCTCAGCGGCCTCCCTGGCGCAGGCCAATGCGAGCCTCTTGCCTCCCGGCACATTCTTCAGCGCAGTTTTTCGCATTGCTCCTTCTCGGTCCCCCTCCCGTGCCTGTCATGCGACACGTAGAGACTGTGCTCAATGACGTATTGCTCCACCGCATCCGGGACCAGATACCTGATGCTCTCCCCGGATTGTCGCCTCCGGCGTATCTCTGTTGACGATATGTCGATGAGCGGCGTCTCCATGACGTGGCGCTTGAGATCGGAGATCTCTTCCCGGGTGCATAATCCATCCTGAGATGGCCAGGAGCTCAGGTCGCACCCGGGGCGAACCGCGGTGACCACCGTACAGAGTGACAACAACCTTTTATACTCCCGCCATGCCGCGAGCTCGATCAGACTGTCCGCGCCCACGAGAAAGTAGAATTCCGTCCCGGGACCGTACTGTAATTTAAGGGAGGTGACTGTGTCCACCGAGTACGAGACGCCGCCGCGCGTCAACTCAATGTCGCACGCCCTGAATCGCGGGTTCCCCTCGATCGCGAGCTCGACCATCCGGAAGCGGCGCCCCCCCGGGGTGAGGTTCACCGCATCTTTATGGGGCGGCGTATTGCATGGGATGAAGAGCACCGAATCCAGCGTCAGGCGCTCCGAAATCTGCTCGGCGATGATCAGGTGGCCGATATGGACCGGATCAAAGCTGCCCCCCAGTATTCCGATCTTTCTAATCACTCGCTTCCCCATACTGACACGCTGCCTTCACCATGAGTCCGCCATACCATCAACGAAACGGCGAGTCGGTGAGTTTATAGCTTCGCCGATTCGCCCCTCGCCGTTTCGATTATTCTCGCGTCTGCCCCGTTCCTCTCACGACATACTTATAGATGGTGAGCTCGGGGAGAGCCATGGGTCCACGGGCGTGGATCCGGTCAGTGCTGATGCCGATCTCCGCCCCCATCCCGAACTGACCGCCGTCATTGAAGCGCGTTGACGCGTTCCAGAAGACCGCTGATGAATCCACCTCTCTGAGGAACCGCTCGGCTGCCTCGTTGTCAGATGTGACAATCGCGTCAGAATGCTGCGAGCCATAGCGCGCGATGTGCGCCACTGCCTCGTCCAGATCATGAACCACCTTCACGGCCAGGATGAGATCGAGGTACTCAAAGCCCCAGTCACCCTCCTTCGCGGCCTTCATGCCAGGAACTATCTTTCTGGCCGCGGGATCGCCCCTCAGCTCAACGCCCCTGGCCCTCAAGGCCGCCGCCGCGCGCGGGAGGAATGACCGAGCGATATCCGCGTGCACGAGCAGCGTTTCCGCGGCATTGCAGACCGCCGGCTTCTGCACCTTGGCGTTGAGAATAATCTTCTCGGCCATGGCACAATCCGCACCGCGGTCAACGTACACGTGACAGATGCCCTTGTAGTGCTTGATGACGGGTATGGTTGAGAGCTCCGTGACTTTGCGAATCAACGCCTCTCCTCCCCTCGGGATCACCAGATCGATATACGCATTGAGTTTGAGGAGTCCATTCACCACCTCGTGCTCAGGGCACTCGATGAGCTGGAGTGAATTTTTTGGAAGCCCCGCGCGCGCCGCAGCGCCCCTCAAGACGCGCGCCAGTGCCACATTAGAATGGAGCGCCTCCCTGCCCCCTCTCAAAATGACGGCATTGCCGGCCTTGATACACAATGCCGCCGCGTCGGCGGTCACGGTGGGCCTCGCCTCGTAGATCATGGCGATCACCCCGATGGGGACGCGCACCTTCTGGATCGTGAGCCCGTTCGGCCGTTCCCACGCGCTGAGGACCTCTCCCACCGGGTCCGGGAGGGACGCAATCTGCCGGAGCCCCTCGCACATCTCCTGGATGGTCTTCTCGCTGACTTCGAGCCTCTGGAGGACCGCGGCTGAAATGCCCTTCTCAGCGGCCGCCTTGAGATCACGCCTGTTCGCATCGAGGATGGGACGCACCCCCTTCTCTATGGATTCCGCCATCTCGATGAGGGCGTTGCGCTTCGCCTCCGCGGAGACCGTTGCGAGCACCGAGGATGCCGCGCGCGCCTTCCTGCCGATCGCTTCGACGTACTGTTTTATGTTCGACCCCGCGCTCATGTATTCTACCTTCCGTCTCCTGAATTTTTTCTCCGGTCTGCCGGCTCCTTGACGAGTACCAGATTATCCCGGTGGACCACCTCATCGTAGTCCTTGTACCCGAGCACTGCCTGTATCTCCCCGGTCTTCAACCCCTTTATTTTTCGGAGGTCTTCAGAGGCATAGTTCGTCAGCCCGCGGGCTATCTCGCGCGCCTGGAGCGTCACGATGCTCACCTTGTCGCCGCTCTTGAAATCACCGAGCGCGTCCTTGACGCCCGTGGGCAGGAGACTTGTGCCCCGCTCCAGGAGCGCCGCCGCCGCGCCGTCATCAACGACTATTTTCCCTTTCGGTTTGATAAAAAAAGCGATCCAGCGTTTTCGCCCCCGCATCCTTCCCCCCTGCGGATGAAAAAACGTCCCCACCTGATCTCCCGCGAAGAGTTTTCCCAGAATGTCCTTCTCCCGCCCGTCAGCCACGATCGCTGCCTCTCCCGATGAGGTGACCATCTTCACGGCCTTCAACTTGCTCGCCATCCCGCCGGTTCCCCTCTCCGAGCCGACGCCCCGGGCGAGCGCTTCGATCTCGTGACTCATGCATGGGACCTCCCTGATCAGTTCACCGCCGCCCTTTTTCGGATCCACAGTCATCAGTCCCGCCGTATCGGTGAGGATGATGAGCAGGTCGGCCTTGACAAGGTTCGAGACCAGCGCGGAGAGGTTGTCGTTGTCACCAAATTTGATTTCCTCGGTGGATACCGTGTCGTTCTCGTTGATGACGGGGACGATCCCTTTCTCAAGCAGCGCGATAATGGTATTGCGCGCGTTCAGATGCCGGTGGCGGACCTTCAGGTCATCGGCGGTGAGCAGGATCTGAGCTGCTTCAACGCCCTGCGCGCGGAACTGCACCGCGTACAGATTCATCAAATAGCTCTGTCCCACCGCTGCCGCCGCCTGGAGCTGGGGCAGCAGCTTGGGTCGCTGGGAGAGCCCCAGGCGGGCCATACCGGTGGAGATGGCGCCGGAGGTCACAAGAATTACCTCTCTCCCCTCCCGGCAGAGGCCCGCGATCTGCCGAGCGAGTCCATCAATGACCTTCTCGCTTATGTGACCGTCCGCACCAGAGAGCACATTGCTCCCCACCTTTACCACGATCCTGTGCGCCTTCGAAATCAGTTGTGTTCTCATAGGTCAACGGTGCTTATCTGTGTCGAACGTGAATCTCTGTGGCCTCCGTGGCTGCTTTCTTTATTCTCGTACAGCAGCTTCGCGAGGGCGGCGACGAGCTCCTTCACCCCCTTCCCCGTGAGCGCCGAGATCGGGTATACCCTGCCGCCGTGCGCTCTCGTCCTCCGGCAGAACTCCTCCAGGCGCACTGCCGCCTCGGGGAGGTCCATTTTGTTGGCGGCGATGAGGCGAGTCTTCTTCATGAGTTCAGGCTGGTGCAGTGCGAGCTCCGTCTCGAGCGTCATGAGCACATCGAGCGGCTCATGCCCGTCCACCGCTGCCATGTCTATGACGATGAGGAGGAGACGAGTCCGCTCGATATGCCTCAGAAACTCGTGGCCGAGTCCCACATTGCGATGCGCGCCCTCAATCAGCCCAGGGATGTCAGCGACCACAAACGACCCGTCTTCACCATAGCGGACAAGACCGAGGTGGGGTTCACGCGTGGTGAAGGGATAGGGCGCAATCTTGGGGCGGGCGGCGGAAATCTTCGATATGAGCGTTGATTTCCCTGCGTTTGGATAGCCCACCAGCCCCACATCTGCGATCAGTTTAAGCTCGAGTTCGAGCGTCCGCTCCTCTCCCGCCTCGCCCTTCTCGGCTATTCGAGGAGCCCTCCTGGTTGAGCTCTTGAAGTGCTCATTCCCCCGGCCGCCGCGGCCGCCCCGCGCCGCGAGGAGGCGCTGCCCATCTTCGCACAAATCGCCGACAGTGGCGCCCGCCGGAACTTCGCGCACGACCGTTCCCACGGGGACACGCACCAGCAGGTCTTTCCCACCGGCTCCGCTCTGGAGTTTCCCCCTGCCGTGCTCGCCCTTGCCGGCCCTCAGTTGGGGTTGATAGTAGAAATCAAGGAGCGTCGCAAGATTCTTATCCGCAAAAAGAAAGACGTCCCCCCCCTTTCCTCCGTTACCGCCGTTGGGACCGCCCTTGGGGACGTATTTTTCCCGGCGGAAACTCACGCAGCCGTTTCCACCGTCTCCCGCTTTAACCAAAACTTTAATCCTATCTATGAACACGTATTGTCGCGTTACTCCACTTGAAATTGTAAATTGCAATTTGCAACTTGCAATTATACTGCGGGTATCACGCCCACTTTTCTATGCCCTTTCGTCTCCCCTGTAAAACTGACGATGCCGTCGATGAGGGCAAAAAGGGTGTCGTCTCTCCCCCTGCCGACATTGACGCCGGCTGCGAAACGTGTTCCGTGCTGCCTCACGAGGATACTCCCGCTCGTGACGCGCTGACCGCCGAACCGCTTGACCCCCAGACGCTGAGAATTGCTGTCGCGGCCATTCCTCGAACTCCCCATTCCCTTTTTATGTGCCATGTCGAATCCCTCCGCGTTGTAACCGCTGAAGACGCTGAAATTTTGCAGATTGGTGGTTCGAGCGCCCTCAGTGGTTGAAACTTCAGACTGTCTTGATCTCCTTGATTCTCACCACACTCATGGTCTGTCGGTGCCCGATGCGTCGCCTGTAATTTTTCCGTCGCTTCTTCTTTAACGGGTAGAGCTTGGTTCCCCTCTCCTCGGACTCGGACGTCCCTATCACCACGGCATTGTCGACCGTAGGATGCCCCACGAGCACCTTATCTCCCTCCGAGATAAGGAGTACGTCCTTGAATTCAATATCCTTCCCCTTAACGGCATCCACCTTTTCGATGACGAGCCGGTCGCCCTGTGATACTCTGTACTGCTTTGAACCACTCTGTATTATAGCAAACATTACTTCCTCCCTCAAGTTTTACAACGATGAGATACTATACTTTTTTCATCCCCCTTTGTCAAGGTAGATCTCCCGCCTGTGTAGATCTCCCGCCCGAAATGGCGGATACCATATCGAAACGTTCACCTGATAGGTGAAATGCAATCAGAAGCAGTTCTCCCTGTAGGGGCTTGATTCATCAAGCCCGCCAAGCGGGTCGGATGAATCCCTGCCCTAGTCAATAGTGTCGAGACCCCGATATTTCCCGTTTATTTTGGCTTTGGAACGGAGAGACAACGGCAAATCTTCTTAGCGAGTTTTTGGAGATCTCATTATGCCGGGGAATAGCTTCAATCCACCCCGTGGCAGGATTCGTCCACAAAGAGTGAGATGCTCCCTCACGCTTAAGGAAACACCCGTGTCGCCGGAAGTGACGGAGCAGTTCCTTTTGCTTCATCCGAGCGCCACCAATTCCCTTTCAGCATTCGGGGGAATACCGCGAAGGACATCCTTCCTGCGGTCCTCAAGAATCAACTCGATGGCGTCTGCCAAGTTCTTCAGGCACTCCTTTTTCGTGCGTCCCTGGCCGTTCGCTCCGGGAATCTCGGGGCAGTAAGCAATGAATCACCGCCCATCGCGCTCGACAATTGCCGTGAATTCGTTGTGCATGATTTATCTCTTCTCTTATGAAATATTATACTGCGCAGGCAATGGGGTCCTCAATCATAATTTTCCATGCCCAACGTAGAAATCGGCCGCCGCGCTTTTTGCGGTCGGCTGCATTGACTCGTTATATTTTTTTACAACAAATGGCACGAATTATACGAATAAATTATTTAGTTTTCGCACAAAGCAACAAAGAACAAAATTATTTTATATCCTCTTATTGTTTTTTGTGTCTCGGTGCCTCTGATTGCAATATTTCTTGAGTGAGAATTTCCTTATGTCCACCAAATACCAATATTGCAAAACAGGCAGACCAGCTTTCTCTCATATTGAATTCTGAGTTTATGTTTTTTAAATATTTATTCTCTGGAGAGTTTAATTCCAGCTGGCTATTATTTTTTTCGTAATGCAAGATACCGAAAATGGAAAAATCAGGATTTGGAATAGGATCAAATTTAAGTGATACAGGAAGTCCAATGCCCAAAAAAATACTTTTCTGATAAGTCTCTTTTCCTACTGTAATAGGACAATCTATTATTTCTCCATCGCGATATATTGTTAATGTAATTTTTGTTCCTGTCGTACTTTTTTCTATTATCTTTCTAAATGTTTTTATATTATCCACTTCCTTAGTATCTATTTTAAAGATAAGATCGCCTTCTTTAATCCCGGCATTCAATAGTGGTGTATTTTCATAAACTCTGGAGACAAATATTGCACCTGATTGATTTTGTCTTATCTTATCCGGTAATGCAGACATTTTCGAGTAATTACCTCCAATCCAACCTGTTTGGTAAATTTGTTCGGCAGAAAGACAACCAATAAAGAAAAATATAAAAATACCTCCCATAAATAAAAATAATCGATACTTTCCCATAATTCATTTTCCTCCTTATTAATATAACGACCGAATTGCGCGGCGATCCCACTGCCTGCCTGCCGGTAGGCAGGAGCGGGACGCGGGGAGGAGCGAACGCATGAGCGTTCGCGCATCCGCGCCAGCAAAGCGACTGTTCCCCATGAGCATTCCTTACAGGCAATTTTCAGGCCCAAAAATCGCGTCTAACTCACATTCCGCGCTTCCGGGAATGAGTATTTCGTGATTTATGATGAGTTATTAGATCAAAATTTCCAGAATTTCTCTTCTGTAATATCCATTAGTTTTAAGACCTGTCGTTGCGTGTGGTTTAACTGATCCCGGTACTCCTCCAGTGTGTGGCTGTTCTGAGTGATTCGGTAAGTGGAGATACCCTCAAAGGTCTTCAGGATTCGAGAAGTGGTAGGATGTGGCGCATCACGCTCTTCCGGATACAGCTTCAAGGGATCAAGCTTCTGTGCCTTGATCCGATGACATACCAACCGCTCAATGAGCGCCTGCACCAATAACGCGAGGAAGAACACGAACATATTTGCTTCAACCCGATCAATTCGCTTGAATAACAGCGGCGCTGCCCGGTGAATGCTCTTGAATTGACTGAAGCGTTTCTCAAGCCGAGGCTGATACTTGTATATTTTCAGCACATCTCTGGGAGACACCATTGGGTCGGTACAGACCAGGGGAAACAGCCCGTCGGTTCGGGCTTCTCGGCGCAGGGCATCTTGATCGGGCGACCAATGCAGACTGTAAGAGACCCGGCAGGCTGTCCTGTATTGGGAATGGATTCCGGGGCGCCCTCGACGCCGTAGCCGCATGCGCTCAATATGGGTCCTGACATCGACGCGCATAAGATGCCGCACATCCAGCTGTGTGAGGATTCCCGTGGCAGCTCGTTCAATGCGTCCCTTTTTCTCCAAACGGCCCTTGTTGATCTTCAGGTTTAACGCCGCAAGGGACACCCCTGCCCTCCGCAGCCGATCTTCACGGCTATATCGATCCCGTTCGCGCTTCTCACTGGAGGAATACCACCATAGTGGATAGCTATCCACCCGCGTGCGGTGTTGACCCTCATAGAGGTAAAAATATTCAGTCGTGGACTCATCACAGGGCTTTGGCCTTCTCCAGAGCAGTTTCTTTTTTATGCCGGCCACGCGGATCCCGTCCTTGAATTGACGAGCCTCCAGTCTGCCTTCCGGGAGGATGGTTATCGCCCGGCCTCCACCGGAGACGATGTGTGCAAGTTGCTTCTGCCCGCAGAGCTTGCAGTCTCCCACATAGATAAAATCAGGGCGCCCGTGAATCTGGCGCAACGTCTCCCAGGTCTCAATGTGGGTGGCATCCTCGTTCCGGTTCCCGGGATACGCCTTATGATGTACGGGAACTGCCCCGTCCTCACAGATGCTCAAGCAGAATACAAGCTGCTTGAGATCGGGCCGATGGCCCTTACTGTACCCACGGAGCATTTCAAGCCCGGAGCGCGTCCGTCCGGCGATCCTGCCGAATGTTGAGACTGTGGTGCAATCGTTGTGGATGCGACTCAGATCGATCTTGAACGTCCTGACGGCTGAAACCACAACCGATGTCATGAGGGAGGCCCGGTCGGCCTGATACAGTTTGTCAAGCGCCCGGGTAAACCTGTCATCGCTGAATTTAACGCCCGGGAGTCGTGCGTATCCCAGGCAGCGCAGATCAACTGATTCGACCCACTGTTGGAGTTCATACAGAGGATCTTTCGCCACCGCCATGTTCATTACGAGCAGCAGCACTGCATCAACGGCGGGGATTGATCCTCGTTCAGAAGCCGGAATAGTATCGCCCAGGATTTGCCTCAGGCGCATCCGTCGCATGATCTCATCCACAAGCGGCAACCCGCCCACCTGCAAACGCATAAGTTGCCTGTCAGAGTTAGTTGACATCTTGAACATATAATGCTTTAATATAATCAAGATGACAACAACAAAATCCAGGACTGCATTGCTCACCCTGCACGATCAACAGACGAGACTGATCCGGCAGCTGCTCACGCTGCAGCCACTACTGCGGGGAACGGTGAGTCACGTGGTTACTCGCTGCGGCAAGGCCAGGTGCTGGTGCGCGCAAAGTCCCAAGGGACATCCCCATGTTCGGATGTCATGGAGTCAGCAGGGTACAATCATTACCCGCAAAGTCCCTTCCTCTGATCTCGCAAATGTGCGCACGCTGACGGAAAATTACCGGAGATTTCGCTCCCTCCGGCGCAGACTGTTGGGTATGCAGTCCAAAATGAAAAAGATGTTCGACGACTATGAGATGGCATTGATTGAGCAAAGCCGAATGAGGCTCCCCTTCCTCAGCGTAGCGACAAATAATGCAGTACAAAAGAACAAAGGCGTGCAATAATTAGCGGAGCGATAAAAATCGGCATGCCATAACTAATTGGAGGGATTAGAGTTACAAAATTAAAATCCCTCAAAAACACCATCCCGGAAGCGCGGAATGTGAGGTCTAAGCCACTTTTAAAGGCCCTGAAATCACACAACCACCTCATTGCCAATAAGATATCGTGGTGCGACCCCGAACGCCGAACGCCGAACGATGTCGAGTCCCGCTGACTCCAGCCGTTCTTGAGTCTCTTGGGTGTTCTTGAGGCGGACTTCGAAACGGATGAAGCCCTTCTTGGGGCGGAACACCATGAAATTGCACGGTTGTCCGTTTCTTGCAAGCCCGATGTAGAACTTGTTGTATTTCAGTTCCAGGGTGGGGTCGTGCTGCTTGGCGATGCCAAGAAGTTGGTCCGCCATGCCCACGGTCTTCTTAGAACCTCTCGATTCCCAGTAGGCTCGATCCGTAGGCTCCTGTCCCTCTTCGTCGTCATCAACGAGGCCCAAGGACAGCAAGTCAACGACAGTCGTAAACACCAAGCCGATTTTAGAACCGGACTGAAGAGCGCGCATTTGTATGGCGATCAACGGGATCGTACCATTGAACAGGTTGATCACATTCAGAAAGCGACTTGTAATGTCCTCTGCAACGATGACTGCCGTGTGCTCATACTGCGGATAGCGTTTCCGCTCGATATCCCAGTACTCGATTGTGCGGATGATGTGACTTTCGTCAGTTGTGCCGAGTTGTATCTCGACCTCGTACCGTCGGGTTGACTCGGCGTCTTGCAGGAGCAGGTCCAGCCGGCCCGCCTTTGCCTGAATGCGTTCTCGGTCCTTGAGGACGATATCCCCAAGCCCAAGGATGGACGGGTCCTCGGCGATGCGATCCTGCACCCACCGCTCGTTCAACTCTGAATGATTCTGTATGGAGACGGACTCAAACTTCGTGAATTCCATCATCTTCCTCCTTCATGCCGAACGCCCTGCCGATAAGCTGCGGGCGCCGCAGGCGACCGTCAGCTTCATCGGCTTGTTAGGCGCCCCGTGGTGCCCACTCTGATTCTGCTGCAAGTCACCCGAAGAGCTCCATCTGGCGTTGCACAGCGGACTTCAGCTCAGGCCAGCGCGCAATAAACGGTGCTGCCGAAATGCGGCCCAACTCACTCGGCTCAATCTTGTTGAGCCCACCGCCGTAGACGCGTCCCTCTCCGCGCAGCTCGTACCCGGTGACACATCGCAAGAACTCGTGGATCGCTGCGCCACACTCTGGTTGTAGGCGCAGTTTCGCGGCGAGGGTGCTCTGTGGATACAGCATGAGGTAGAGGTTCGTCCCTATGGCGGCCGAGCGGTTCCAGATGAAGCGAAACGGTTGCTTTTCCTCGGCGCCCCGACCCATGTACGTGCAAAGGAAGGGCGCAGGCAACCGTTGCTCCTGCCTGTACCACGGCGAGCGCTTACTGACGAGATAACCGTCTTTGATCCCCAGCGCCTCGGCGGTTTGCAGGTATGCCCAAAGGGCCGGGTACTTGGCCTCAACAACATGCTCCGGCAGCTCGCAGTCGATGACGCAGAACTGTGGGTCGATCAGCGGGTAACCATCCTCGTCGGCATTGATGATCGTCGCCTTGAGGTGGCGCGGGCTGGGGAGGATGGGGCGCAGGAACTTCTTCGGTAGGCCGCGTCTGGCCGCGTCGGTCCGCTCAAGGACGAAGAACTTGTTGCTACCCGTGGCGATACCGCGCTGGATTCGAAACAAGTCGCCGAGCGTTGGCCCTTCGCCGTTCGTGGATGTGCGACGGTCGTTCCTAGCGTGCTCGGGGTACACGGTCCACTTGCGTGAGTCGCGCAGTCGGTCGAGCGTGACGGATTCGCGGGCGTGCGGCTGAGCCATCGTGCCACCGAAGGTAAACTCCACGGTATGTTCGCGTGGCGGGGGCGCCTTGTGGAACACCAAGACGACGGATGAGACCAAAGCGTCGCCGAACTGCACATCTTCGGCGTCAAAACGATGAACGCGGAGAAGCTCCACGCGGTCCGTCAGGAAGCGTTTGAGCGCCGCGCCGTAGTTGACGTCCATGAACTCGGAGGGGATAAGCCACGCGGCATAGCCGCCTTCCTCCATCCACGCCGTGGCGAGAAGGAGGAAGTAAACGTACAGACCCGCAAGGCCGTTGACCTCGACGCCCGTCATCCGGTGCGTGAGGGCTTGCAGGCGTTCCTTGTCCTCGCGCTCCAAGTGATGATGCCGGACGTAAGGCGGGTTGGCGAGGATCAGGTTAGGCGCGACCGGGCGGCTGCTGCTTGCGACGATGCGGGTAAAGTCGCCCCGCATCACATCAAGGCCCGCCTCCGCCCACAGGTCGCGGGCGGCATCACAAAAGCCGGGATCGAGTTCGACGCCAACGGCTTTCTCGATTTGCTCGGGACCGAAAACGGCGAGCGCGGCGCTGTAGAAGCTGCCAGTGCCAACGGAGGGGTCGGCGAAATGGACCGCGCGGAGACGGCGGCCCGCAATGGACCGAACGTAGCGGGCAATCTCGATCGCGAGGGCGTTGGGAGTCGCGAATTGACCGAGGCGGTTCCTCTCGGCGGGCGACTTCCTTGCATCGAGCGCCGCCTGCATGGCCTGTCGTCGAGCTTCAATCGTGTTCTCGTGTCGCATAATCATCGGTGTTATAGCCCCAGCTTCGCGAGGTCCTCGATCCGGTGCTCCCACACCCAGTCGATCCCCTCGGCAGCTTCGTAGCCCAGATAGTCGCTGCCAAAGTACCCACAGAGAAAGAGCACGAACGCCACGGTCGCGCCGTAGGTTGCCTGCAACTGGTGAATCTTGGTCGCCTCCTCCTTGCGGCGCTTGTTGGTGTTCGTGAAGTCGCCCGCCGACTTGGCTTCGATGAGAATCGGGAGCCGATCCTTGCGGGGCTTTCTGGGCTGAATCACCACGTCAACGGGAATGTTCACCTTGAGCACTCTGCCGACAGGTAGATTCATTCGAAACGAGTAGGTGCCAGGCTCCATGTCTATCAGTGGTTTCCCAGCCGGATGCGCCTGCTTGCGATAGCCTCGGTTGTCCAAGTACTTACCGATCAGTACGAGTTGGCGCTGCTCCTGAGCATTGCGGACGATCGGGTTGGCGACCGCGCTGCATAGGCGATCGGCAACGATCGTGGCTGCTCGTTCACGTTCGTGGTCGTTGGGGTTCCGACTCCCGGCGAGCCACGGGAAGATGTCGCGGTCCAACAGTTTCACCAAGATGCGGCACAGGGCTTTCAACTCGGTGTCGAGATCTGCACCAGGCATCCGTGCGGGGAGCTTTGCCTTTTCCATCCGGCTGACGAGATTCTTGCTCGCTTTGGCAAGCCCGATCAAACGGTCTACTGCCAAGGGTGGAGCCGTGCACATGCGGAGCGTTGGCAACGCTCCGGGGTTACTTCGCAAGGTTGCCGCATCGAGGTTCCGGAGGTCGTTTGTGGCAAGGAGCGCCGTCTTGACGTGCTCGGTCGTCTCCACCCGTGTGGAACGGAACGCCTGGGGCGCAAATCGCATGAACCACTGGTTGAATTGGTCAACAGAGGCCGCGATGTCGGCCTTCCACAGGTGCGGCTTGTTCGAGTTGATCCTTCGAGCCTTCATGAGATCCAGCCGTTCATGGCTACTGCGTTTCCGGTTGTCGCGGCCACCACCCTGGTGCGCCTAACGCCCCGCCTCAGGCTGAGCGGTCCGCCGCGGACCGCGATAGCCTGGAGGCGGTTGTTGGCCAGTCGTTCCTTTTCTGCAGTTCGTCTGTGCGTTTACTCGCGCAGCACCATGAGCACGTCTGAGGACCATTCCGCTTCTGGCCAGTCTGGCAACACCATGCCCTCTTTGAGGGGCTGTACGGGCTTTCCGAGGGCAACGATCTCAAACTCCTTTCCTGAATCGGTATTCCCCGATCTGCCCAGGTAGACCTTACACCGCCAGTTACCTGCGCGACTCACGTTCGCGGCTGCTTGAACCCAGTATGCACTGACGTCCAAAGGGTGCACGACAAGCCAGACCTCTATACCAGGGTCGGAGATAGTTCCAGCCACATATCCTTCTTGGGGCATCCTTGTGCCTTGCGGGGGTTCCCGGATGACTACGTCGCCACTGACGTTGCGCGGAGTCCTCCGTGCGGTCTCGCGAGCCGGCGGCGCAATAAGAAGTGTGCTGATTGTCTCCTTCTGCTCCGTATCACGATGCTGCAGGCGTGCCACTTCGGCCAATGTCTGCCAGACCGTCAGGATGACCACTGCCAAACCGCCAACAAGCAAACACCAACCGACACGTTTGAGCCGAGTGTGCCCCAGAATCGCACCGCCGACCGCCATCAAGGCGGACCCGATGGCCTGAAGTTGGGTCAACGCGGAATGCACGCATCATCTCCTTATCACTTCAACGACGCCTGACTTGTGTTTGGCCTTCGGCCAGTCGCTGAGAACACGTCCTTCTTCCAGATTCGTTTCGGGGTCGGCAAAGGCCATGATCTCAAAATGCTTACCGACATCTATGTCTCCCGGCCTTCCGATATAGATTTGGACCTTCCAGGTTCCATCAGTCTTGACGCTCACATTCGGTTGAACCCAATAGTCGCCTGTCTCCATAGGGTGAACAACCACTTTGACAACCGCCGTTGTGTTGGAAACAGCCCCTTCAACAAGCGGACGTTCGTCAACTTTCGTTTCATTGCCCGGCTTCGTTATGGATATCGGTGCCTTTTCTGCTTCGGCGTACGCAACGGACGCAGCAACGACACATGCAAACAACGTAACAAGGGTTTTCATCTGCACATTCCTCTCTTCTTAGTATCCGGTCCTGTCTCCTCTCGCACTTCCGTTCATCGCGGTCACTTGTTCATGGGATACCTCCTTTTTTACCTCCTCGTTGCGGCCAACTTGTTATTCTACACAAATCTCCGTTTGCCGGGGCACCCGAGTCCCCTACGCCCAGAGCATATTGTCTACGAGAGGTGCTGTCAAGCTTTTCTTGTTCGCGGGACGAAGAATCTTGACGGGAGGCGGTCAGGCGGCTACCATAACACTGGAAATTCCGTGGTTATGGTGATTTTGGTATAACACGGGAACTTCGTTATGACTGATGCCGGCGACCGATTGTATAGTCGTGCAGCATCAATCAGACCTTCACTATACACTGACAAGTTTGTTGTGAATCTGTTTCACCCGTTTCGCCAATCTTCGGTCTTTTAACATCTGCTTCTGAAGGGGCATATGATTATTCGTCACCGCAGCTCCGCTTCCTGTCCTTGTCGTCCCGGAATATCTCCCCCCGCTCGTTCCCGCGGATTGTAACGTGGTACCATGCCCCGAATATTCAATCCTCAGTGGTCTTGCCATGCTCGCACTACATCAACTATGCTCCTCTCAGTGTATAGTATAAAGGTTTGAACCTGATTTTTTCTCCGCCGCCGGTTCTTCCTTGTGAGGTGAGCACATAATGTTTTACACTAGCATCTAATAAGCTTCAGCAATACTTCAACCGTCTGTTATACGTCTGCGAGAGAGGGTTCATATCATGCGTGTGTGCGCGATAGACATAGGATCAAATTCTGTCCGCTGCCTTATCGCGGACGTCGCGCGCGGGGGGCGTATTTCCCCGGTCGAGCGCGGCATCGAGATCACGCGGCTGGGCGGGGGGATGGGGAGGAGCCCGCTGATCTCTCCCGATGCGGCTGAGAGAACCGCTGCCGCGGTGGAGCGATACGTCGGACTGGGCAGGCGCGCCCGGGCAGAGCGCTTCCTTCTCTTCGGCACCGCCATCCTGCGCGAGGCTGAGAATGCCAAATCATTCATAGACAGGGTCAAGGAGAGAACCGGCCAGGGCGTCAGGATCCTGAGCGGTATCGAGGAGGCGGCGCTCGCCTATCGCGGTGTCACCCGGACGATCCCACCCCTACCCAAGAACGCGCTGGTCATCGACATCGGCGGCGGGAGCGTGGAGTTCATCATTCCATCCGCAAAGGGGGAACCTGTGTTCAGAAGCGCTGCCCTCGGCTGCGTGAGGATGACGGAGCTGTTCCTCACTTCCGATCCTCCACCAGAAAGCGAGAGAAGATCACTGCGGGAATGCATCGCTCGCACGCTTGATCGAGAGATGCCCAAAGGCGACGCTCCTACAGCGAGGCTCATCGGCGCCGGCGGCACGATCACCACCGCGGCCGCGCTCACGCTCGGCCTCGCACGCTATGAGCCTGAGAAAATCCACGGCTGCGTGGTATCGCTCGCACAGGTCGCGGGGCTCATCGCAAAACTCTCCGGGATGCCGCTCGACGCGCGGAGGAAAATGCCAGGGCTTGAAGAAAAAAGGGCCGACATCATCGTCGCAGGTCTCATTGTCCTCCGGGGCATCATGGAGTTCTACGAATTCAGAGAGATCACCGTGAGCGATGAGGGGATTCTCCATGGCGCTGTCATGGAACTCGCCGAGGGGTGACAGGCTTCGCCACACGGGCTACCGCTCACCGGCCGTAACGTCCCCGGCTCCGGGGGCTGTACTTGACGAATCTCCTGACGAGGAAGAGCCCCGCGATAAACCCGCCAATGTGGGCGAACCACGCGACGTCTCCTCCGCTCCTGGCCATGAGGAGCTGCATCAGAAACCAGATCCCGAGAAATACCACCGCGGGGAGCTCCACGAAGGTGAAATAGAAAAAGAGCGGGACGAGCGTCAGGATGCGCGCGCGCGGATAGAGCACCAGGTATGCCCCCATGACGCCGGCGATCGCGCCGCTCGCTCCTATCGTGGGGATCTGGGAGTTGAGATTGGTGACCACATGGATGAGGGCAGCGGCCGCGCCGCAGATCAGGTAAAAGAAGAGGAAGCGGATATGGCCCATCGCATCTTCCACGTTATTGCCGAAGACCCAGAGGAAGAGCATATTGAATCCAAGGTGGATGACACTGCCGTGCATGAAGATGGAGAGGATTATAGGGAGATAGAGGATCCTGATTGCTTCACCGAAGCCGCGCACGGGCTCGCTGACGACCCGAAGCCGCGCTTCATCAGGCCACCCGAACGAGGAGAGGGGATGCGGAAGGCGCGAGGGATGCGGGGTAAGTTTCACGCCATGCGCAATCTCAAAGGGGATGAGGCCGTGGCGGTACACGAACGACTGAGCGGCAAAGGGGCCCTCGCTCACTCCGAGTACAAGCTGATAGACGAAGACGATGACGCAGATGGCCACGAGTGCAACGGTCACCAACGGCGTGGCGGAAGCGGGATTGATGTCGCGGATGGGAAGCATGGGCAAAACAGCCTAAAGTTGAAAGTGTAAAGTTTAAGGATTTTTCAATGTCACCAATAAACTTTTCACCCTAATATGGCTTTGGACGCTTTAAACTTTCAACCTTACACTTTCGACTGTAGTAAGAGCGCCATGATCCCCTTCTGCACATGGAGGCGGTTTTCGGCCTGGTCGAAGATTATGGAAGCGGGGCCGTCGAGCACCTCATCCGTCGCCTCCTCGCCTCTGTGGGCCGGGAGGCAGTGCATCACCCTGGCACCCTTCTTGGCCTTTGACATGAGCCGCCCATTCACCCGGAATGGCTCGAAGATCTTCAGCCTCTTCTCGCGTTCTTTCTCCTGTCCCATGCTCGCCCAGACATCGGTATAGATGATATCGGCATCCGACACCGCCTTCGCCGGATCCCTTTCAATACATAGTTTCGCTCCCGCTCTTTTCGCCGCCGCCCAGATCTCCCTGTCCGGCTCGAATCCCGTGGGGGAACAGATAGTAAACGTGAAATCGAGTTTCGCGGCGGCCTCCACCCAGGAGTTTGCCACGTTGTTGCCGTCACCGATGAACGTGACCTTGATATCGTCGAGGCGCGGAGCGTTCACGTCCCTGTGGAAATGCTCCAGCACCGTGTAGATATCGCCGAGCACCTGGCACGGGTGGAGGAGGTCCGTGAGGCCGTTGATCACCGGGATTGAGGCGTGGTTGGCAAGTTCGATCACATCCTGATGGCTGAAGGTCCGTATCATGATCCCGTTCAGGTAGCGGGACAGGGTCCTCGCGGTATCAGCGATGGTTTCTCCCCGGCCGAGTTGAAGGTCGCCCGCGCCGAGATAGAGGGCGTGTCCGCCGAGCTGGAACATCCCCACCTCGAATGAAACCCTCGTGCGCGTGGACGGCTTATGGAAAATCATGCCGAGGGTCTTCCCCGCGAGCACGGGGGTGGGCGTGCCCCTCTTCAGCTTATCCTTGAGCTCTTTTGTCCTGGAAAAGATTTCCAATATCTCTCCCCTATCGAGTGCGTCAATGCTGATCAGGTCCTTACTCTTCATTGATTCCTCCATAACAACGTTAAATTCTCACCACGGAGGCACGGAGGGCACGGAGATCTTTAAAACAGCAACAACAGTTTCGCGTTTCTGGTTTCCAGGGCAAGAAATAATCCGTGTTTACCTGCGGTTAAAATTAATCCGCGAAATCAGCGTCATCCGCGGTTAAACTCTTGAGTTTCTCCGTGCCCTCCGTGCCTCCGTGGTGAAAATATATTTTTATTCGATGCCGGCACCGCCGATGGCCTTCTTCAGGCTGTCCAGATCGGGCTCGATGGAGATTGTCCGGCCGGCGATCTTCATGGCGGTATCGACATCCTTGAGCCCGTTCCCCGTGATCAGGCATACGATCCTCTCCGATCCCGACAAATCCCCCTTGGCGATGAGCTTCTTCAATCCCGCCACACTCGTCGCGCCCGCGGGCTCGGCAAATATGCCGCACGTCCGGGCGAGCAGCGGTATTGTGTCTAGAATCTCCTCGTCGCGCACCGTGACGGCCATGCCCTCCGATTCCCTCACCGCGCGCACCGCCATATCACCGTCCCTCGGGAGGTCAACGGATATGCTGTCGGCGATCGTCGTCGCCTTCACCGGGCGGATGACGCCGTCGCCATTCACCGCGTCCGCCACGGCGCTGCTCTTCTCGGACTGGACGGCGACGAGCTTTGGCATGCTATGGATCAGTCCCACACCCTGCAGGTCCCTGAATCCCTTCCATATGCCACTGATGATGTTCCCGTCGCCGACAGGCACAAATACGAGATCGGGAACCTCCCAGTTCAACTGCTCGCATATCTCGAATGAGCAGCTCTTCTTCCCCTCGCGCGTGTAGGGATTGTAGCCGGTGTTCCGGTTGTACCACCCGTACTCCTCTGCCGCCTCGAGGCATAGATCGAAGGCGTCATCGTAGGAGCCCTTCACGGCGAATACCTTTGCGCCGAAGATGAGGAGCTGGGCGATCTTGGCCTTCGGGGCCGTCTCGGGGACAAAGATGATCGGGCTCAGGCCGATGCTCGCGCAGAGGCACGCGGTTGACGATGCCGCGTTGCCTGTCGAGGCGCCGCATATTTTGTTGAAGCCGAGATCGAGGGCCTTCGCAATGGCCACCGAGCTGGCCCTGTCCTTAAATGACGCGCTCGGGTTCCTCCCGTCATCCTTGAGGAAAAGTGTCTTGATCCCAAGCCGACTGGCGAGTGCTTCAGCCCGGTAGAGGGGGCTCCACCCGATTGCGAGCGGCATGATCGTGGAATGGTCTTCCAGGGGATAGAGATCCCAGTAGCGCCAGACTGAGAAATCGGTATTCGCCGCCAGGGTCTCGCGCGTGAGCCTTTTGCGGATGGCGGCGTAGTCATACACGACATCGAGGTTCTTCCCGCAGCGGTCGCACACGTAGCGCATGCCGCGGGCCTCAAACTCCCGCCCGCAGCCGGTGCACTTCAATCCGAGAACGTGGTGCATTGCTCTCCAGAAATAGATGAGGGCTGAGCGTCGCGGGCTGAGAGAATACGCGCTATCAGACGCTCAACCCTCGACCACTACACGCTATCCGTTCACGGGGTCGGGGACAATCCGGGTCCCCGCCTTCCCTAGGAGGGCATCGATCGCCTTATCCAGGCTGGTGATGATGGCGCACTGGCCGCCCCACTCCATGAATCGTATGCACGCGAGCACCTTGGGCCCCATGCTGCCCGCCTTGAAATGACCCTCCTTGTGGAGCTTCTTTATCTCCGAGAGGGTGACGCTCCTTACCGGTTTTTCCTGAGGGGTTCCGAAGTTGATCCGCGCGGCGTCCACGTCGGTGAGGATGAGGAAGATGTCAGCCCCGACGACCTCGGCGAGCCGCTCGCCGGCCTTGTCCTTGTCTATGACGGCCGCGGTCCCCCTCAGGTTATCGTTCTTGTCATACACCACGGGGACACCGCCGCCGCCCGAGGCAATGACGACGATCCCAGAATCCACCATGCGCCGTATGGCGACGTACTCCATGTTTCTGATCGGGTCTGGAGACGCCACGACGCGCCGGAACCGTTTCGCGACACTCTTTGGCTTGACTTCCTTGATGACGTAGTCAGGGCGCTCCTTTTTGATCCTCGCGGCCTCCTCCTCTGCATAGAACGGGCCGACCGGCTTGCTGGGGTCCTGGTAGTCCGGGTCGTCCTCGCTCACGAGCACCTGGTTCACGATGGACACCACGGGGAGCGGCAGCTTCTCTTTCCAGAGCATGTTCTGCATGGTCTGCTGGAACATGTATCCGATCTGCCCCTGCGTCATCGCGCCGACGATGTCGAGCGGCTGGGCGGGCACTTCGCCGGTCGCCGCTTCCTGCTGGAGGAGCAGATTCCCCGCCTGCGGGCCGTTGCCATGGGTGATCACGAGCCGGTGACCGTACTTCAGCATGCTCACGAGCTGCGTGCTGGTGATCTCGACGTTCCTGAGCTGATCCTCGGCCGTGCCCTTCTCATCGGCCTGTTTGATCGCGTTGCCTCCCAGCGCCACCACAATCACTTTTCTCATCTTTGAACATACCTCCTTTTATTTCATTCTCATATTACTCAACACAGAGAGGGTTCCCAGGTCATGCGTTCCCTCAGTGCCCCGGGGGAGGCCGGTCACCGGGAAGGGCAGTTTTTCTCTTCTGCATGCGGGAGGAGATTGCCCAGCTCCCGCACACAAGGACAATGGATGCCACCACAAAGCTCACGATCTGTATCGACAACCTGAAGCGCAAAATCGCCTCCACCAGCGCGAGCAACGCGGCGAGGCCGAGATAGAACAGATATGAACCCATCTTCATCCACGCGCCCAGCATCAAAATGACGACCACAATGCTCCACGCGAGCCAGTGCTGCACCATATAAGGATCCATATCAGTTTCCCCGGACGCACCTAAACACGGCCTAAAGTTGAAAGCTTAAGGTATAAAGACATCTAGGTTTATTCTTTAAACCTTCAACCTTACACTTTCAACTGTAGTCAGGCCATGGTGAGGGCCATGATCGCCTTCTGAACATGCAGGCGATTTTCCGCGACGTCGTAGATGATCGAGCGCGGCCCGCTCGCAACCTCATCGGTCACCTCGTTCCCACGGTCGATCGGCATCGGGTGCGTGAACAGCGCGTTGTTGGTGAGCCTCATCTTCGCCGCGTCGCATATCCATTCCGTGTACTTCATGGCCTTCTCAACCTCGCCCTGCTTGTCGAACTCGCCCTTGTCATAGGCGTGCGGGGTCATCCAGTTGCGGGAGTACACCACATCCGCTCCCCGGTACCCCGCTCTCGGATCGTGGGTAATCGCAAATTTCGCCTTGTTGTCAGCGCAGTTCTTCTTCACCTGCTCGATCACGGCGGGGTCCAGGTCATACCCCTCGGGGTACGCGAGCGTGACATCCATGCCGAAGCGCGAGCAGATGAGCAAGCTCTCCTGGACGGAGCACCACGATCGGGCGAGCGCTCCCTGCCCCCACACCTGGAGCAGCTTTTTGCCCTTGATGTTCTTCCCGAGGTGCTTCCTGAGTCCCATGACGTCTGCCAGCCCCTGACAGGGGTGAAACTTGTCATGCGCCATGCTGATGACCGGGATATCAGACCACCGTGCGTACTCGCGGATCAGCTCGTCACCTTCCCCGTACCGGCTCACCTTGTCCTCGAGTATCCGTATCCCGAGACCGCATGCGTAGCGACTCATCACCTTCGCCGCGTCCTCAACCGTCTCACCGGCGGTCTTCGCCGTCTTGAGCCGCATCGTCTTGGGCTCGAGGAACTGCGCGTGCCCACCCAGTTCGGTGGCGGCGCACTCGAAACTCTGGCGCGTGCGGACCGATGGGTTATAGAAGAACATGAAGAATGTCTTGTTCAGCAAAAGCTTCGTATACTTTTTATCATAGCGCTTCTTGCGCATATGCTCGGCCAAGTCGAGAACCTTGGTAAGTTCCTTCACTGACCACTCCTGCGTGCACACCAGGTCTCTTCCCGTTAAATCTGACATGTGTCCCTCACCTCTCCTCTCTGAACGATTGATGGTTAGGACTCACCCGCGGCCTACAGAGCACAGGTGGTAAGCGCGCATCCGCTTACCACCTGTCGCTCGCGCGGGAGCACACTATACCACTGGCGGTCTCACATCGTCAACGCCATAATGGCCTTCTGGACATGCAGGCGGTTCTCCGCCTCGTCGTTCACGATGGATATCTTCGGATCGTCGATGAGCTCGTCCGTCACTTCCTTGCCGCGCTTCGCGGGCAGGCAGTGCATGTAGACGGCACGTGAATTGGCCACCTCGAAATGCTTGTGAGAGATGCACCAGTCCTTTGCGTACTTCGGACCCTTCTCAGCGTGGACGTCCGGCTTCCGCGCCCAGCTCTTGCAGTAGATCACGTCGGCGCCCTTACAGGCCTTCCATATGTCATGCTCAACGGTGATCCTACCGCCGGATTCCTTCGCCGCTGCCTGAGCAAATTTCAAGTACTCCGGGTCTATGTCGTAGCATCCCGCCTCGTCCGGGAAGGCCAGGACGATGTTCATCCCCATGATGCCGCCGGCCACGACCATCGTTTGCGGCACGCCCGCGGACTTGGCCCTGTCGTCCCACGCCCATCCCATGACGACCTTCTTCTCCTTGTAGCCCTGGCCGAACTTCTCCCGCATGGTCATGATGTCGGCCATGATCTGGCAGGGGTGCTCCTTGTCGTCGAGCATGTTGATCACCGGGATGTTCGCGTCCTTCGCGATGGCGCACAGCACCTCGCGCGCGTCGCCGTAGTCGTATTTCTCGGCACCCATCTGGGCCTTGAGGTTGTAGAGCCGGATCGCGAAGCCGTCGATGAAGCGGCTGATCATCTCGGCCGTATCCTTCCACGACTCCTTGTTCTTGAGCTGGAGCTGCTCGGGACTGTAGTACTGCGCGTGCCCGCCGAGCTGCGTCATGCCCGTTTCAAAAGAGATGCGCGTCCTGGTTGACGGGGACGCGAACAGCATTCCCAGCGTTTTCCCCTTGAGAAGCTCGTGCGATTCACCGATGGCCCACTTCATCTTGAGGTACTGGGCCACCTCGAAAATGCTCTCGATCTCCTCCAGATTGTAATCCATGATGCTTATAAAATCCTTGCCCCTCATCCTCCTGGTAATCACGTCCACTCCCTCCTTTCTCAGAGTGCGGTATACGCTTACGACCTACAGCGCATTAATCCTTTTTCCTACAGTAGCGGAGTAGTGTACGCAATGCAGTACCGCCTGTCAATCAAAAATCGCTGCTTGTCGTAAGGGGTCACTTATAGAGGGGGGCCACGGATGAACACGGATTATGACGGATATCCACAGATGAAAAGAAAGCTTCATCTGCGGCCATCCGTGTGGTTATCCGTGAAAATCCGTGGCGAACATCATTTACCGTTACCCCTGCAAAACTGATAATCATCCAAAGGCGAAAAGAACAAGTGTACAATCTCTGTGCAAG